>NZ_JASAUS010000025.1:0-77356 GCF_029953005.1 Bradyrhizobium sp. Mp27
AGGACTCCGCCGTCCACGTTTCTCTTTCTTCATCTTCACTTGTCAAACAGCCCGGGACCAGGAGGCCCCAACCTTCCAGAGTGGAAGGGTTCCGACACCCTTACCGACGATTAATGAACTCCAATCGACTTACGTCGACTGTTGTGTCACTCAACAAGGTGAGGAGCATCAGTGGCGCGTTCGCTCGCCTTGGTCAGTGACCCGGCGGCGCCGCGCTCAGTGGTCGGGTTATAGCCCCCCCCGCCCGGGATTGTCAACGCCCATTGTCAACAAATCGTCGCACGGTGGAGCATCGAAAGAAAATCTAGCGATTCCAGTCAATTAGAAGGGCAGCCAGCGGCCGGATCGAAGCTGCACCGCAAAAAATCTCAAAAAAAGTTTGCCCGCCGGCGGGCTCCGGAGGGGGCTTTGGACGCCTCCCCGGGCACCCTCCCCCTGCGTCCTTCCAGACGCCCCCGGGCCCTGGCAGGCCGAGGCGCATCCGCGCCGGACCCAGCCCTCGTTCACGGCAGACGAGCCCCATCCCAGGCCGGACCGAGCTCCACCCCAGGCCAGACCTAGTCCCCCGGCGCCGGCCAGACGGGCTTCTTGCGCCCGGCCGTTCAGGAAACTTTTTCCATATTAGGCGCCGTACTAGAGCCACAATCCCGCGGCGTTCTGATACAGACAAGCTTGAATCGCGGGATGCCAGTGGGGGCTGCCGGCGATTTTCATGGGGTCAGAGGAAGGCGATCTTGCAGATGACGCGGCCTTCCTTCGACATTCGAGAGACATCGAGAGACCTTTACCCGTCCAGCTGTTCGTAATTTCGGCCGGCCCCATCGAGGGCTTTCTGAGCGCGGGCGCCTGTGCGGCTTGCCTTTTCCGGCGATCCCCCTTCAAGAGGGCGGCCAGGAGAGGTTCGAAAGCAGGCATCTTGGGTCGTTGATTGGGGGACTTGGTTTGAACCACAGGACGTCGCGCGGCGCTTACGGGCGTGAGACCGGGATCATCGATCTCGGCCACGAGCCGCCGCTGTCCGTCGATGGTTCCGAGGCCGCCGTCATCGATCGCCGCCGCGTTTCCGTGCAATGGTTCAGCGGGACAATTCTGACCGGACTCTGCGGCGCAGCCCTGATCGGCGGCGCCGTTTTCGCTTCTCTCGACGGTGAGATGACCTTCGCCAAGGTGCCTGAGCGCGTCGAAGGCGCGCTGCGCGGCGCATTCGGCGCGGCCGATCGCGCCGCCACGCTGCACAAGAGCGACCGCCTGCCGCCGCCGAACGAATCCACGGCCTCGCGCAACATCATGCGCGTCTCCACCGTCGCCCGCGTCGGCAACCGCGACGTGATGCGGGTGCGCCCGTTCGTCCGGATCGCCGGCAACCTGTCGATGACGACGAGCGATCTGTCGGCGAAAATCCCGCCGTTCAACGCCCAGCGCCTGCTCACCGATGTCGGCTCCGATCCGAAGACCGCGGCGGAAGATCCGAACAATCCCGAAGCCGTCGAGCCCGATGCCGAAGTCTCCTTCGTCACCAAGGACCTGTCGCCGGTGCTGCCGAAGGCCAAGATTTCCGCTGTGGTGGCGCTCGACGACATCCTGATGCGGGTGCGCGACGCCGCCAACTGGCGCGGCAATGGCGGGGTGCGCTACGCCTCGCTTACCAATGCCACCGCCGACGTCTCCGGCGCGACCGGCCCCTCCGACATGAAGATGGCCTACGCCACCGAAGCGTCGCCGTCCGATCCCTATGCCGGCTTCGAGACGCGCGTGGTGCCGGAAAACGTCACGCTGCTGCCGAAGACCAAGGAGCAGATCACCGGCGGCAATCCCAACGGCGAGCGCGTCCACGTGGTCAAGAAGGGCGACAGCGTCGGCTCGGTCCTGCGCGATCTTGGCGCGACGGCCGAGGAGATCAAGGCGATCACCGTAACGCTCGGCCCGCGCGGCCGCGATGGCGGCCTGAAGGAAGGCGAAAAACTCCGCATCCTGATGGCGCCCGCAAGCCCCGGCGCCCGCCTCCAACCCTATCGCGTCGTGGTTGCAAACGACACCATGGTCGAGGCGATCGCGGCGCTGTCCGATCTCGGCAAATACGTCGCGGTCGACGTCTCCAGCATGAACACCGTCGCCGATGCCGCGGCCAACGCCAACAGCGACGACGATGACGACGATGACGGCACCGGCGTAAGGCTCTACCAGAGCATCTACGAGACCGCGATGCGCAACAAAGTCCCGATGCCGGTCATCGAGGACATGATCAAGATCTACTCCTACGACGTCGATTTCCAGCGCAAGGTGCAGCCGGGCGACTCGTTCGACGTGTTCTATGCCGGCGAAGACGAGGGCGTGACGTCGAGCGAAAAGAACGACGTGCTGTTCGCCTCCCTCACGGTCGGCGGCGAGACCAAGAAATACTACCGCTACCAGAGCCCCGACGACGGCGTCGTCGACTACTACGACGAGACCGGCAAGAGCGCGAAAAAATTCCTGGTCAGGAAGCCCGTCAACAACGCGATCATGCGCTCCGGCTTCGGCGGCCGCCGCCATCCGATCCTGGGCTATGTGAAGATGCACACCGGCGTCGACTGGGCCACCTCCTACGGCACGCCGATCTTCGCTTCCGGCAACGGCGTGCTCGAGAAGGTCGGCCCCGAAGGCGGCTACGGCAAATATATCCGCATCAAGCACTCCAACGGCTACGAGACCGCCTACGGCCACATGTCGGCCTTCGCCAAGGGCATG
Organism: Bradyrhizobium sp. Mp27; assembly: GCF_029953005.1. NCBI lineage: Bacteria > Pseudomonadati > Pseudomonadota > Alphaproteobacteria > Hyphomicrobiales > Nitrobacteraceae > Bradyrhizobium > Bradyrhizobium sp. Mp27. The sequence continues at coordinate 2,728 of NZ_JASAUS010000025.1, forward strand.
GAGATCGGCAAGAAGGTGCGGCAGGGTCAGGTGATCGGCTTCGTCGGTTCGACCGGCCAGTCGACCGGCCCTCACGTCCACTACGAAATCCTGGTCAACGGCCGCTTCGTCGATCCGCTGCGCGTGAAACTGCCGCGCGGCCGTTCGCTGGAAGGCACGGTGCTCGCGGGCTTCGAGAAGGAACGCGACCGGCTCGACGCCATGATGAGCGGCCGCAACGGCGCCATCGCCCGCATTTCGGACGCGACCGGCGGCCCGTTGCAGGTCACCAACCGCTGATCCCTTAACCGGTCGAAATCGACCGGACATCTCTGGAAAACATGATCTGGGTGCGACGTCGTTTCACCGCGCCACAACGTCAAGTTTTGTTTGCCAAAGCGGCATCAGGGGCGAATACTTTCCAAAAAAGGGAGGTCTCGCCATGAAGAACAGGCTAGCCTGCGCAGCTTTCGTCACTGCGATTGATGGGCGGCCTCAACGGCTTCGAGTTCGGCCCCGACGACAAGCTCTACGGTCCGCTCTGGTTCAAGGGGCAGGTCGCAAAAGTCGACGTCGACAACGCCGAGCTGACCGTCGTCGCAGACGGCTTCAAGGTCCCGGCCGCGGTGAACTTCGATTCCAAGGGGAATCTCTGGGTGGTCGACACCGCGCTCGGCCAGCTCGTTCGGGTCGATCCCAAGTCGGGCGCCAAGACCATGGTCACGCAGCTGAAGCCGTCGCTGGACAATCTCGCGATCGACGACAAGGACCGCATCTACGTCTCCAACATGGCCGACATCGGCATCCAGGAGGTCGATCCCGCGACCGGCCAGGCCCGGCAGATCATCATCGGCAAGCTCGCTTTGCCCGGCGGCATCGGCGTCACCTCGGACAACGGCAAGGATACGATCCATGTCGCCGACGTGTTCGCCTATCGTACGGCGGACGGTGCGACCGGCGAGGTCACGGAGAAGGCGCGGATGCACGCCGACGGCACCACGCTCGAATATCCGATGAGCGCAACGGCGAAAGGCGACGACGTGGTCCTGTCGAGCTGGTTCACGGGCACGGTGCAGGTGATCGACGCCAAGACCGGCGCCACCCGCGACATGCTGCACGATTTCAAGGCGCCGCATGACGCAATCGTGCTCGCGGACGGCAGCATCCTGGTGGCCGAGCTCGGCACCAAATCGCTGGTCCGCGTCAGCGGCGAGCATGGCAAGGACCGCACCACGCTGATTGGCGGCCTCGAAGGTCCGGTCGGGCTCGTCGGCGGATCGAGCGGCGATGTCTACGTCACCGAAGCCTTCGCAGGTGTCGTTTCCAAGATCGAGACGAACGGCGAAAAGACCGTGCTCGCCAAGGAGTTGAAAATGCCCGAAGGCATCGCGCGCGGGAGCGACGGCAGACTGATCGTGGCGGAAGTGGGCGCCAGGCGACTGATCGAGATCGCGCCGGACAGCGGCAAGGTCACCGAGATCGCTGCCAATCTTCCGATCGGCCTGACGGGCGCCCCCGGCGGCCTGCCCAGCAACATCCCGACCGGCGTCGCCATCAGCGCCTCCGGCGTCATCTCCTTCTCCTCTGATATCGAGAACGCGATCTACAAGGTCACCAGGAAGTAGCGCGGAGGAAACCAGCCCGGTGGAACCGGCACACGCGTTTGCCGGTTAAATGCTGACGGAAGCCGACCAACAGGAGGATCCCCATGCGGCGCCTCTCACGCGACGATGTCGTCAAGACAGTGGATCGGGCCGACGAAGTCACCATCGCCCAGATCATCGGAACCGGCGCGACGGTCGAGGAACTCGCCGAAGCCCAGGCCTGGCTCGCCAATGACGAGCCCATGATCAACGATTTGCGCCCGCTGGCGCACGGACGCGTGCGCGAGCTTGTCGACATCCTGTCGGAGCTCGAAGAGGACAGCGACGAGCAAGGTCCAGCCGAACCCGGCTCAACATCCGCGGTCAGCTAGAGCGAACCTCGTCAAAGCAATTCGCCCCGGAGAGTTGGCCTCTCCGGGGCGATTTTTCGTTTTGCAGTGCGTGCAACGATCAGTTCAGCTTCCGCTTCGACGCCGGCGGCGCCTCGAACTGGGCGATCTCCGCGGTCTGCTGCGCCTTGCCGTTGAAGGTCAGCACGTTGCCTTCGGACGAGATCGCGACCGTATCCCCGTCCTTGACGTCGCCGGCCAGGATCATCTCGGCGAGCGGATCCTGGAGGTAGCGCTGGACCACGCGCTTCAGCGGCCTTGCGCCGTAGGCGGGATCCCAGCCCTTCGCAGCGAGCCAGTCGCGGCCCGCCGCATCGAGCGTCAGCACGATCTTGCGATCGGTCAGAAGCTTCTGCAGCCGGGCGAACTGGATCTCGACGATCCGCCCCATCTCGCTCCTCTGCAGGCGGTGGAACAGGATGATCTCGTCGACACGGTTCAGGAACTCGGGCCGGAAATGCCCACGCACCATTCCCATCACCTGCTCACGCACGGCTGAGGTGTCTTCGCCCTCCGGTTGATTCACCAAATACTCCGAACCGAGGTTCGAGGTCATGATGATCAGCGTGTTGCGGAAATCGACGGTGCGGCCCTGGCCATCGGTCAGGCGGCCGTCGTCGAGCACCTGCAACAGGACGTTGAAGACGTCAGGATGCGCCTTCTCGATCTCGTCGAACAGCACCACCTGATAAGGCCGGCGCCGCACCGCTTCGGTGAGCGCGCCGCCCTCGTCATAGCCGACATAGCCCGGAGGCGCACCGATCAGCCGCGAGACCGAGTGCTTCTCCATGTACTCGGACATGTCGAGGCGAACCATCGCGGTCTCGTCGTTGAACAGGTACTCCGCCAGCGCCTTGGTCAGCTCGGTCTTGCCGACGCCGGTGGGCCCCAGGAACATGAACGAGCCGGTCGGCCGGTTCGGGTCCTGCAGGCCCGCGCGCGAACGGCGCACGGCGGTTGCGACCGCACGCACGGCCTCGGCCTGGCCGACGACACGCTTGCCGAGCTGCTCCTCCATCTTCAGGAGCTTCTCCTTCTCGCCTTCCAGCATCTTGTCGACAGGCACGCCGGTCCAGCGCGAGACCACCTGCGCGATGTGGTTGGCGGTGACCGCCTCCTCCATCATATCGCCGGAGCCCTCACGCGCCTCGATCTCCGCCAGCTGCTTCTCGAGCTGCGGGATCCGGCCATAGGCCAGCTCGCCGGCCTTCTGGAATTCGCCGCGCCGCTGCGCGTCGGCGAGATCGACGCGTAACGCGTCCAGCTCCGACTTCAGCTTCTGGGCGTTGGAGAGCTTGTTCTTCTCCGCGCTCCAGCGCGACGTCAGGACCGCGGATCTCTCTTCGAGCTCGCTGAGCTCCTTCTGAAGCCCCTCGAGACGGGTCTTGGAGCCGAGATCGCTCTCCTTCTTGAGAGCTTCCTGCTCGATCTTGAGCCGGATGATCTCGCGGTCGAGCGAATCCAGCTCTTCCGGCTTGGAATCGACCTGCATCTTCAGCCGCGCAGCCGCCTCGTCCATGAGGTCGATCGCCTTGTCCGGCAGGAAGCGGTCGGTGATGTAGCGGTTGGACAGCGTCGTCGCCGCCACGAGCGCGGAATCGGTGATCCGCACGCCGTGGTGCTGCTCGTACTTGTCTTTCAGGCCGCGGAGGATCGAGATGGTGTCCTCGACGGAGGGCTCGCTCACGAAGATCGGCTGGAAGCGCCGCGCCAGCGCCGCGTCCTTCTCGACGTGCTTGCGGTACTCGTCGAGCGTGGTAGCGCCGATGCAGTGCAGCTCGCCGCGCGCGAGCGCGGGCTTGAGCAGGTTGGATGCGTCCATCGCGCCATCGCCCTTGCCGGCACCGATCAGCGTGTGCATCTCGTCGATGAACAGGATGAAATTGCCCTCGCTCGCGGTGACTTCCTGGAGCACCGCCTTCAGCCGCTCCTCGAACTCGCCGCGGTATTTTGCACCCGCAATCAGCGCGCCGAGGTCGAGCGAAAGCAGCTTCTTGTCCTGGAGGCTCTCGGGCACGTCGCCGTTGACGATGCGCAGCGCGAGACCCTCGGCGATGGCGGTCTTGCCGACGCCGGGCTCACCGATCAGGACGGGGTTGTTCTTGGTCCGGCGCGAGAGCACCTGGATGGTGCGGCGGATCTCCTCGTCGCGGCCGATGACCGGGTCGAGCTTGCCGTCGCGCGCAGCCTGGGTCAGGTCGCGGGCATATTTCTTCAGCGCGTCATAGGCGTTCTCGGCGGTCGCGGAGTCCGCCGTGCGGCCCTTGCGCAGCGCCTCGATCGCGGCGTTGAGGTTTTGCGGGGTGACGCCGCCCTTGGCCAGGATCGCGCCGGCCTCGCTGGTTTTTTCCAGCGCAAGGCCGAGCAGCAGCCGCTCGACGGTGACAAAGCTGTCGCCGGCCTTCTCGCCGGCCTTTTCGGCGGCATCGAAAGTGCGGGCGAGCTCGGGCGCCAGATAGATCTGGCCGGCGCCGCCGCCGGAGACCTTCGGCACCTTGTTGAGGGCGTCCTCGGTCGCCTTCAGGATGGCGCGGGAATTGCCGCCGGCGCGGTCGATCAGACCCGCAGCGAGGCCCTCATTGTCGTCCAGCAGAACTTTCAGGACGTGCAGGGTCGAAAACTGCTGATGCCCCTCGCGCACCGCAAGCGATTGCGCTGACTGGACGAAGCCCCTGGAGCGTTCGGTATATTTGTCGATGTTCATGTCTTTTCTTTCCCTCGGCCTGCCCCTGGAGCCCTCTAAGGCACTCCAAACGGCATCTTCATTGGGTTTCCGCTGGACGCGTTGACGTTCCTCAACCGGCAGCGATCGTTATCAGCCGGCGCTGGCGCCGGCCTGACCCAGATGTGGGAAGCTTGGCCTCGGATCGGAAGAGGCGTGTTCACAATTTCGTGCACGGGTCCGCCTGCTTGGCGCCAGCAGGTCGAATCCCTTAAGTAGCGACATGACAGCCAGCCAGACCGCCGAAATCACCGGCCTTTACCGTTACCCGATCAAGGGCCTGACGCCGGAATCCCTGCCCCGGGTCCCCTTGCGGATCGGCCAGACCCTGCCCGCCGACCGCCGCTACGCCATCGAGAACGGACCGAGCGGCTTCGATCCGGAGGCGCCGGCCTGGAAGCCGAAAATCCAGTTCCTGATGCTGGCGCGCAATGAGCGGCTGGCGTCCCTCGACAGCCGGTTCGAGGACGCGACCAACCGCCTGACCATCCGCAAGGACGGCCAGATCGTCGCCAGCGGCGATCTGGAGACCACGGCCGGGCGCACCGCGATCGAGGATTATTTCACGGAGAATTTTCAGCCGGAGCTGAAGGGCCCGCCAAAAGTTCTGTCCGGCCGCGACCACAGCTTTTCCGACGTCGCCCGCAAGGTCGTGTCGATCATCAATCTCGGCAGCGTCCGGGCGATCGAGACCATGCTCGGCGGCGCCGCAGTCAATCCACTGCGCTTCCGCGCCAATCTCTACGTGAAGGGCTGGCCCGCCTGGTCCGAGCTCGACCTCGTCGGCGAGACGCTGGCGATCGGCGAGGCCCGGCTCAAGGTGGTCAAGCGCATCGTCCGCTGCCCGGCGGTCAACGTCGATCCCAAGTCCGCGCAGCGCGATCTCGAGATACCGCCGACGCTCTCGCGCAATCTCGGTCACATGGATTGCGGCATCTATGCCGAGGTCATCGCCGACGGCGAGATCGGCGTCGGTGACGCGATCGCGGTGGAAGCGCCGAGATTGGTGTGAGCGGGTCGCCGCTGCCGTAGGGTGGGCAAAGCGAAAGCGTGCCCACCATTTCGGCTCTCGCACGTTGACACACCGCTGGTGGGCACGGCGCTTGCGCGCCTTTGCCCACCCTACGGCTCCGTCCTCAGTTCGGCATCACATACGCATAGATCCGGCCGCGCGAGACCGGCGCCTCGCGAACACGATTGCCGTTGTTGCCGGAAATCATGATCGGATTGCCCTGCGCGTCCACGCCGGTGATGATGCCGACATGGCCGCCCCGGCGACCGCGCGACATGACCGCGATGGCACCGACCTGCGGACCGGAGACACGCGTGCCGTAGCGCGCGAACGAGCTCGCCATGTCGGAGCCGGTGCCCTGATGGCCGGTGTGCTGCAGCACCATGTTCATGAAGCGCGCGCACCACAGGCTGCCGCGCCCGGTCGGATTGCCGCCGATATAACGGCGCGCCTCGGACACGAGTCCCGATCCGCCGCCGAAGCCGCCACCGCTATTGGCCATTCCGCTGTTGGTCATGCCGTTGTTGGCCATGCCGCCGACATTGGCATTCGGATTGTAGCTCGCCTGGGTGTCGGCGAAGCCGCTCGCCTGCAACTGCGCCGCGCCGCGCTCGAAGCGCGAGCTGCGGGCATGGTGCCGATAATGACGGTCATGATGATGTCTGGCGTGGTGCACGTAAGCGTGCCGCTCTGCGCTATGACGATGATGCGGCCGCGCTGAGGCCGGAGAAACGAACGCGGCAACCGCCGCGAAGAAAATCGCCAGCGCGACAGCACAACGCGACAGGCGAGACGCAAACAACTCCAACATACTTCATCCTTCGTTGACACCCCCACTCCAGCCGGCCCGTGCCGAGGCCGGCATCCGGCTGGCCGTTAAGCGGCCCGATGTGGCGAGAAAAAGACGCCACGCCCGCGAATAGCTGCGATGATTTTGTGCCGGTGCTGGTTTGAGGCTGCCGCATTGCGGACAACAACGTTAACTGCAATCCTGCAAAGGCGGCTTGAAGAGAGGGAAACAGTTAATGCCCCACGCCACGACCAGCGATGACGTCCGCATCTATTTCGAAGAAGCGGGTCAGGGAACGCCGATTATTTTTCTACATGAGTTCGCGGCCGACTACACCAATTGGGAGCCGCAGATGCGCTACTTCTCGCGCGGCCATCGCTGCATCACCTATTCCGCGCGCGGCTACACGCCGTCGGACGTACCAGATGGCGAAGTCTACAGCTACAAGCACTTCTACACCGACGCACTCGCGGTGCTCGATCATCTCAAGATCGAGCGCGCGCATCTCGTCGGCCTATCGATGGGCGCCTATTCGTCGCTCCAGATCGGGTTGAACGCGCCGCAGCGCGCGCTGTCGATGACGCTGGCCGGCGTGGGCTCGGGATCGGAGATCGAGAATCTCGACAACTGGCGCAAGCAGTGCCGCGCCAATGCCGAGCAGTTCGAGACGCTCGGCTCCGCCGAGGTCGCAAAGGTCACGCGCGAGGCGCCGAGCCGGATTCCGTTCCTTGTGAAGGACCCGCGCGGCCACGCCGATTTCTACGCCGCGCTGGCGCGCCACGATGCCAAGGGCTCCGCGAACACGATGCGCGGCTTCCAGGGCGGCCGGCCATCGATTTACACGATGCCGGATGCCATTCGAGGTGTGGCAACGCCCGCACTGATCATCTGCGGCGACGAGGACGATCCCTGCGTCGGGGCAAGCCTGTTCCTGAAGAAGCACCTGCCCGCGGCGGGCCTCGCGATGTTTCCGAAATCAGGCCACGTGCTCAATCTCGAAGAACCCGCGCTGTTCAACGAGAGCGTGGAGCGGTTCGTGACGCTGGTGGAAGCCGGGCGCTGGCCGGTGCGCGATCCGCGGTCGCTGGCGGCGCATTAGACTGCCAGCCGCTGTCATTCCGGGATGCGCCGACAGGCGCAGGCCCGGAATGACGGCAGCTACTTCCCCTGCCCGCGCGTGAGCAAGAACACGCCCTGCTCGCCGAACATGTTCCACACCCACCACGGCAAGCGCAGCCGCAATGGACGGCCGTAGAGATCCAGCGCCTCGGCGCGCTCCATCTTGACGTCAATCGCGTCGCAGAGCTCGACGAAATCCTTGATGGTGCAGAAATGGATGTTGGCGGTGTCGTACCAGGTCGCGGGCAGATTCTCGGTGCGCGGCATGTGGCCGCCGACCAGGAGCTGGAGCCGCATCTTCCAGAAACCGAAATTCGGGAACGACACGATGGCGCGGCGGCCGATGCGCAGCAGATTCTCCAGCACGACCCGCGGCTGCCGCGTCGCCTGCAGCGTCTGCGACAGGATGACGTAATCGAAGGCGTCGTCGGGATAGTTGACGAGGTCGGTGTCGGCATCGCCCTGCACCACCGCGAGGCCCTTGGCGACGCAGCGGTTGACGCCCTCGCGCGACAGCTCGATGCCGCGCCCGTCGATGCCGCGGGTCTCCAGAAGCTGGAGCAGATCGCCCTCGCCGCAGCCGACGTCGAGCACTTTCGAGCCGGGCTTGACCATCTCGGCGACCAGCAGATGATCGGCCCGAAACTGGCCGGACTGCTCCGTCGCAACGCCGCCCAGCGGCAGCACTTCCTGCACAGACATCGCTAGCCGTCCTTGTCAGTCAATCCTGGCGGTGAGCCCGCGCGCCTTCCCTGCCGATTGCAGGAAGGCTCGGGCGATATCGAAGAATTCGGGCACGTCGAGCAGAAAGGCGTCGTGGCCGCGATCGGTCTCGATCTCGGCGAACGACACCCGCGCGCTCGACGCGTTAAGCGCATGCACCAGTGCGCGCGATTCCGAGGTCGGGAACAGCCAGTCGCTGGTGAAGGAGACCACGCAGAAGCGCGTCTCGATGCCCGCGAACGCCTTCGCCAGCACGCCGCCGTGGTCGCCGGCGATGTCGAAATAATCCATCGCACGGGTCAGATAGAGATAGGAGTTGGCGTCGAACCGCTCGACGAAGGACGAGCCCTGGTAGCGCAGATAGCTCTCGACCTGGAAATCGGCGTCGAACGAGAAGGTCGGCAGCTCGCGGTCCTGCATGCGGCGACCGAACTTGCGATGCAGCGCGGCGTCCGAAAGATAGGTGATGTGCGCGGCCATCCGTGCCACCGCAAGTCCGCGATGCGGATGGATGCCCTGATCCGTGTAGCGGCCGTTGTGCCAGTCGGGATCGGCCATCACCGCCTGGCGGCCGAGCTCGTGGAAAGCGATGTTCTGCGCCGAGTGCCGCGTCGCGCAGGCAATCGCCAGCGCGGAGTACACACGCTTGGGATAGGCCGCGGTCCATTGCAGCACCTGCATGCCGCCCATCGAGCCGCCGACCACCGCGAACAACGTGTCGATGCCGAGCCGGTCGATCAGCATCGCCTGCGCGCGCACCATGTCGGGAATGGTGATGACGGGGAAGTCCAGGCCCCACACCTTGCCGGTCGCGGGATTGATCGAGGCCGGTCCGGTCGAGCCCATGCAGCCGCCGATCACGTTGGCGCAGATGATGAAGTAGTGCTGGGGATCAAGAGGTCGGCCGGGACCGACCAGCGTCTCCCACCAGCCCGACTTGCCGGTGACGGGATGCACGTTGGCGACATGCTGATCGCCGGTCAGCGCATGGCAGATCAGCACGGCGTTGGAGCGATCGGCGTTGAGCTCGCCATAGGTCTGGTAGGCGATCTGGAACGGGGTGAGATCGATGCCGCAATCGAGCCGCAGCTGCTGCTCGGCGCCGAACTGCGCGACCTGCGAATTCGGATGATCCGCCTCATGCGACCGGTCGTCGGCACTGATCGCGGGACTCGGCACGGGCTTCACGCCAACCATCATCGACCTCGTTTGCGGCACCCGTCAGGCTGCCGCTGGAATCAGGCCATGAAAAACCCGGCCTGAACGATAGGTTCGGCCGGGATCGGAAGCGTCCCCGGCCTGTTTAGCGAGTTTTTTAACGTGGCTGCAAGCCGGCCGGCTCAAATGACCACGGAACGGGCAAAAGCTACTGTCTTGGGCGGTTTTCGTCAAGTCACGGTCCGGATTAGCCAAATTCATCCCTGAAAGGCCGGCCCAAAAGGCCTGGTTTCCCTTTGCATTTCTCTTTGCTTTCGCCGCGCCGACTGCCTAATCAGGACGTCGACCGCAGCGGATCCGGCCTTGCCGATTGACCTTGGCCGACCCGCATTGGAACGCCTCTCACCAGCATCTCGCAGATATGTCCCAACGTCCGCCCGCGCCACCATCGCTCCAGGAATTGCGCAAGGAGATCGACGCGATCGACGAGGGCATGCATCGTCTCCTGATGCAGCGCGGCGACATCATCGACCGCCTGATCCAGGTGAAGCAGACCCAGGAGGTCGGCTCGGCATTCCGCCCGGCGCGCGAGGCCGCCATGATGCGCGAGATCGTGCAGCGCCATCGCGGCATCCTGCCGCTCGACACCGTCGAGAGCATCTGGCGCGTCATCATCTCGACCTTCACCTATGTCCAGGCGCCGTTCTCCGTGCATGCCGACATCTCGGTGAGCGAACCGGCTATGCGCGATTCAGCGCGATTCCATTTCGGCTTCACCGTGCCCTACGTCGCGCATTTCAGTGCGCAGGCGGCGGTCGAGGCGGTGGCAAAATCCAAGGGCGATCTGGCGCTGGTGTCGGCAACCTCGAGCCGCACGCCGTGGTGGCTGTCGCTGGAAGAAACCGGGGCGCCCAAGATCATCGCGCGGATGCCCTTCGTCGAGCGCGCGGACCATCCGGCCGCGCTGCCCGTGTTCGCGATCTCCCGCGTCGCCGACAGTGCCCTGGTGACTGAGGTTGAGACCTTCAGCGTGCGCGTATCAGGGTGGAACGCCGAGGTCGCGCGGGCGCTGTCGCCGCTCGCCGAGATCGTGGCGGTGCCCGATACCGCCTTCGACGGCGCGGCGCTGCTGGTCTCGGTCACGAGCGCCACCAGCATCGACAAAATCAGGGCTGCCCTGATCGAAGCGGGGGCCTCGGTGCGCTCCACGGCCCTCGTCGGCAGCCACGCAACGCGCTATACGGTGCCCCCGACCGGGTCGAAATCGTAGATCGCGAACCGCCTAAAGCTACTTCCGGAGTTGAAGATGTCCCGCCCCGTGCCGAATCCCGGCATTCTCGATATTGCGCCCTACACGCCCGGCAAGAGCCCGGTGGCTGAGCCGGGCCGCAAGGTGTTCAAGCTCTCGGCCAACGAGACGCCGTTCGGGCCCTCGCCCAAGGCGATCGAGGCGTTCAAGAACGTGGCGGCGCATCTGGAAGACTATCCGGAAGGAACCTCGCGCGTGCTGCGCGAAGCGATCGGCCGTTCTTTCGGGCTCGACCCCAACCGCATCATCTGCGGCGCCGGCTCGGACGAGATCCTCAATCTGCTCGCCCACACCTATCTCAGCCACGGCGACGAGGCGATCTCGACCACGCACGGCTTCCTGGTCTACCCGATCGCGACCATGGCGGTCGGCGCCAAGAACGTGGTCGCGCAGGAGACCAACCTCACCTGCAATGTCGACGCCATCCTCAAGGCGGTGACGCCGAAGACGAAGCTGGTCTGGCTCGCCAACCCAAACAATCCGACCGGCACCTATGTGCCGTTCGACGAGGTCAAGCGGCTGCGCGCCGGCCTGCCGTCGCACGTGCTGCTGGTGCTCGATGCCGCCTATTCCGATTACGTCTCGCGCAACGACTACGAGATGGGGATCGAACTCGTCGCCACCACCGAGAACACCGTGGTGACGCACACCTTCTCCAAGATCCACGGCCTCGCCGCGCTGCGCGTCGGCTGGATGTTCGGTCCCGAGCACATCATCGACGCGGTCAACCGCATCCGCGGTCCCTTCAACGTGTCGACGCCGGCGATGTATGCCGCGGTCGCCGCGATCGAGGACACCGCGCACCAGGCGATGTCGAAGCAGTTCACCGAGACCTGGCGCAACTGGCTCTCCGAGGAGATCGGCAAGCTCGGTCTGAAGGTGACGCCCGGCGTCGCCAATTTCGTGCTGATCCACTTCCCGGAAACGGGCAAGACCGCGGACGAGGCCGACGCGTATCTTACCAAGCGCGGGCTGGTGTTGCGCGCGCTGAAGAACTACCGCCTGCCGCATTCGCTGCGCATGACCATCGGCACCGAGGAGGCCAACCGCCTCGTCGTCGAGGCCTTGCGCGACTTCATGGCCGGCAAATGAGCACCACACCGCACTTCCAGCGCGTTGCGCTGATCGGCTTCGGCCTGATCGGCGGCTCGGTCGCGCGCGCTGCGAAGCTCCAGGGCTTGGCTGGCGAGATCGTCACCACCGCGCGCTCGGAGAAGACGCGCGCGCGGGTGATGGAGCTCGGCATCGTCGACCAGGTCGTGGCGACCAATGCGGAAGCGGTGGAGGATGCCGATCTCGTCATCCTCTGCATTCCCGTCGGTGCCTGCGGGCCGGTGGCGCAGGAGATCGCTGCGCATCTCAAGCCGGGCGCGATCGTCTCCGACGTCGGCTCGGTCAAGGGCGCGATCGTCAGGGACATGGCGCCGCATCTGCCGAAGACCATTCATTTCGTGCCGGCGCATCCCGTCGCGGGCACCGAGCATTCGGGTCCCGATTCCGGTTTCGCCGAGCTCTTCATCAACCGCTGGTGCATCCTGACGCCGCCGGAAGGCGTCGATGCGGCGGCCACAGATCGCCTGCGCGCGTTCTGGGCGGCGATGGGCGCCAAGGTCGAGATCATGACGCCGGATCATCATGATCTCGTGCTCGCGATCACCAGCCATCTACCGCATCTGATCGCCTACACCATTGTCGGCACCGCCGACGAGCTGGCGCAGGTGACGGAGTCCGAGGTGATCAAGTTCTCGGCCGGCGGCTTCCGCGATTTCACCCGCATCGCCGCGTCCGATCCGACGATGTGGCGCGACGTCTTCCTCGCCAACAAGGAAGCCGTGCTGGAGATGCTCGGCACCTTCACCGAGGATCTCGCCAAGCTCACCCGCGCGATCCGGCGCGGCGACGGCGAGGCGCTGTTCGACCACTTCACGCGCACGCGCGCCATCCGCCGCGGCATCGTCGAGATCGGCCAGGATTCGGCAGCGCCCGATTTCGGCCGGCCGCATGCGCAGCTCGGCAAGAAGCCGTAGCGTTCAAGTAGCCCGGATGGAGCGCAAGCGTAATCCGGGATCTCTTTCAGCGGCGCGACCCGCCCCGGATTGCGCTTCGCTCCATCCGGGCTACGGGAGACACCTAATACAGCGGTGGGATCTGGCCGACCTTGACCGGGCCAAGCAGCACAGCGCCGTCGACGAACTTCAGCGGGAAGCTCCTCGCCTTCTTGCCTTCAAGCGTGCTCTCGGTGCCGATCGAATTGATGCCGGCCGCGACGCCGGCATTGGCGTTCTGCTTGATGACCTTGCCGAGGCCGGGAACGGCGCGGTCGAGTGCGCCGAACAGATTGTTGAGGTCCTGCGACTTCACGCCCGGCGCAACGCGGTCGAGGGTTGCCTGCGGCACGCCCTCCTCCAGCATCTTCTCGATGCCAAGCGCCGGGATCACGCGTTCGAGGCCGGTCACCGTCATCTGCAATTCGCCGTCGAGTCGGCCATTGGCCGAGAGGCCGAGCGTGCCGGCCGCAACCGCGATCATCTCGCCCTGCTGGACGCGCGACTGCACGATCTCGATGTGACCGCCAGCGGCCTGGATCTCGCGGAAGCGTTGCGGCCACGGCTTTGGCGTGAGGTCGGAGAGGCCCGTGATCTTCGCACGCGTGTCCGCCTCGAACGGCTCGGCGAGCAAGGGATGAACGCCCTGGATGCTGCCCTGCGCGACGTGCAGCACGGTCTCGATCACAGGATGATCCGACGGCGACCCGTCCGCGAGACGACCGTGCAGCTCGACCTGCTTGGCGCGCGCGAGCGGCACCTGCACGCTGCCGTCGAGACGATTGATGACGGGATCGTCGAACACGATGGAGGCGCGATCCGGCACCGCCGGCAGGCCGACCACGCTGCTGCGGCCCTTGCTCCAATTCACCACGAAGGTGTTTTGCGTGACGCCGTCGGTGAGCGTCGCCGGTGCGGAGAATTCGGCGATGACGCGCTTGGGATCGTAGACCTGGGCGACGACCAGGATGTTGTCGAGCCTGGCCGTGAACGGCGTCTTGCTGGCGTTCTGCGACACCAGCGCGACGCTGGCGCCGGAACACTGGACCTCGAAGCGGAACGGGAAGCCGGCGATCGAGCGCTTGGCGCAATCATAGATGCGGCCGGACTTAGCCTCCTGCGCCCGCCAGGCGTCTGCAGCGATTTCGGCCTGCGAGGCCGCATAGAACCAGAAACAGCTCCACGCGACGGCGAGGATCAGGAGGATAATGGGGGCGATGAAAAGGCCCCAACGGGGGCGGCGGCCTGTGGCAACGGTCATATCTGACATGCGGCGACCCTTTGACCCCAGATTTTGTCAAATGTAAGCGGGGTTCGGCCGCGCCGAAAGGCCGAGAATTCGCTTCGCTTGGGGGCGTCGTTCTGGTAGCCGTGCCCGAAATGTCGGAAATCACCCTCCCCTCCGTCACCACAGCCAAGGGCGACCTCTGGGTGTTCGGCTATGGCTCGCTGATGTGGCGGCCGGGCTTCGAATTCAGGGAACGCGTCCCGGCGCGGCTGGTCGGCGAGCACCGCGCGCTCTGCGTCTATTCCTTCGTGCATCGCGGCACGCCGGAGCAGCCGGGCCTGGTGCTCGGGCTCGACCGCGGCGGCGCCTGCCGCGGCATTGCTTTTCGCGTCGCCGAGAAGGACCGCGCCGACGTCGTCGCCTATCTGCGGGCGCGCGAGCAGGTCACGTCCGTCTATCGCGAGGTGATGCGCTCGGTGTGGCTTGAGAACGATGCGCGACAGCGCGTCTCCGCGCTCGCCTATGTCGTCGACCGCGGCCATGTCCAATATGCCGGCCGGCTCTCGCTCGCCGACCAGCATCGCCATGTCGTCCAGGGCCACGGCCAGTCCGGCGCCAACCGCGACTACGTGACGGCAACGGTGAAAGCGATCGAGGCCGAAGGTTTTCGCGACACGCAATTGCATCAGCTCGCGACCATGCTGCATGGTGATGCGCATTCCCTGCACGCGCCGGCTCCCGCAGAAGATCGAGAGAACCGCTAGCCCTGCGACGGCGCGTAGCTCGGGGACGAGCCGATCAACTGCTCCTGCTCTTTCCGGCCCGCTTCGACGAGGCGAGCGGTCGCGTCTTCGATGGCGGTTTGCACGCGCGAGAGAAACTCATCTTTCGGCAGGCCTGACGGCAGCGGATCGAGGAACTCGACCACCAGCGTGCCGGGATAGCGCATGAAGGTGCGGCGCGGCCAGAACAGGCCGGAATTGAGCGCGATCGGCAGGCACCGCACGCCGCATGACGAATAGATCTGCGCAAAACCGGTCTTGTAATCGGGCGCAGCTCCGGGCGCCCGGCGTGTGCCTTCCGGAAAGATCACGAGCTGCCCGCCCGCGCGCACCGCCTCGCGCGCCCGCCGCGTCATATCCAGCAGCGCCTTCACGCCGGCCTTGCGGTCGATCGCGATCATTCCGGTCTTGACCAGGAACTGGCCGAACACCGGGATCTGCATGAGCTGACGCTTGAGGATGAAGATCGGACGGTTGAAGAAGCCCGGCAGCACGAAGGTCTCCCAGAACGACTGATGCTTCGCCGCGATCACCAGCGGCCCTGCCGGGATCTTCTCCTGCCCGCGGAATTCGACCTTGATGTTGCAGATCACGCGCATCAGGAACAGCGTCGCCTTCGCCCACCATTGCGCGACCGTCAGCATGGCGCGCGGCGGCAATGCGAAGGTCGGCAGCGCCACGATCGCGAGGCACACCAGCACGGCGTAGAACAGCACGTTGAACAGGAGCGAGCGCAGGAAAATCAAAAACATCGATGGTCCGATCAATTGGCCTGTGCCGTGGCGGGCCGCTTCGGCGCCACGCCAGCAGGCTGCTCCGACATCTCGGGCGAAACGTCAATCCCGAAATCCTCTAGCCGCACCCTCATCTCGGCGGCGATGTACTTGACGTATTCGGACAAGAGCAGCCGCAAGGTGGAGGCCGAGGTCCACCACGGCTCCTCACGCCATTTTTCGCCGACCACCGCGAACGGGATCAGCGTGGTCTCCGGCATCGCATGCGAGAACTCCACCAGCGCGCGCGGCATGTGATAGTTCGAGGTGACGACGATCAGCGATCTGAAGCCGCGCCCCTCGGCCCAGCGCCGCGCTTCCGCCGCGTTGCCGCGGGTCGAAACCGCGGTGCGGTCGAGATCGACACAGCAATGCATGAAGGACTGGTTCTCCGGCAGCGTCCGGGAGATGTCGCTCGCCGTCGAGGTCGGGTGCACGCCGGAGATCAGGAGCCGCTTGCCGTAGCCGGCCGCCAGGAGCTCCATCGCATCCGACACCCGCGAGGAGCCGCCGGTCAGGACCACGATGCCGTCCGCCTTGCGGTCCGGCGCGATCTCGGCGCCGCGCAATTGCGACAGGAAGGCGACGAAGCCCGCCGCCGCGCTGACGAAGACGAACGCGATCGCCGATACCAATGCCGCGCGCAGCCAGCCGCGCGGCAATTTCGGCGATCGATCGTCGGTCGGCGAGGTCATATGATGTCGGTGATCCCTTCCCTGGATGATTTTAGGACGTTTTGAGGCGAAGTGGAGTCTGGTTTATCGGGCTCAATCGACGTCATTCAGCGTCGCGAACAGCGTCTGGCGCGAGGCAGCCGCGGTGATGGCGCCGATCAGCACCGCCTGCACGGCGAGCACGATGTAGCCCGACGGCCGCAGCGAGAAGGTGCCGAGCAGAGCTGCGAACTGGTCGCCGACGGGGGTCCCGGAAAACCAGCCGGCGATCGACTCGGAGAAGCCGAACACCAGCATGGCGGCGCCGCCGCCGATCACGCCGCCCTCCAGGCCCAGCCTGAGGAAGTGACGCAGGAAGCGGTTCGCGATGTAACGGTCGCCGGCGCCGACGAAATGCAGGACCTCGACGATCGGGCGGTTCGCCGCCATGGCGCCGCGGGTCGCGAACGAGACCGAGATGATGGTCGCGATGATGACGAGGGCGAGGATGCCGATGCCGGCGAGCACGGTGGCGTTGGTCATCGAGCGCATCCGCTCGATCCAGGCGCGGTGATCGTCGACGCTGGCGCTTGGTGCGGCCTGGGTCACGCGCGCGCGCAAGGCGCCGAGATCGAGCGGCGTGCCGGGCTGCACGCGCGCGATGATCATGCGCGGCACCGGCAAATCGTCCATCGACAGGCCGGTGCCGAGCCAGGGCTCGAGCAGCTTGCCGCTCTCGTCCTTGGTGAACGGCTTGACCTCGATGATGCCGGCCTGCGCGCGGATGGCCTCCGTCACTGCCGCGGTGTCGCGATCGAGATCGCGGCCGGTCTGCGGGCGGACCTGGATGGTGATTTCGCTTGCAACGTCCGACTGCCATTCCGCGGCGGAGGCGCTGACGAGCAGCACCGTGCCCGTGGTCATCGAAGCGAGGAAGGTCATGATGGCGACGACGGCAACCAGCGCGCGGCCGTGGATCGAGGCGCGCGGCACGATCGGCGACATGTTGCGCGCCTTGGGCGGAAGCTGCGGACGCTCCTGTCCGAGATCGACCAGCACGCCGCGGTCTTCGGGCCTACTCATAGACGTGCAGCCGCCCCTGGTGCAGCACGAAGCGTCGCGCCTCGTACTGGTCCATCAGGCCGATATCGTGGGTGGCGATGATGACGGCGGTGCCCGATTTGTTGAGCTCGATGAACAGCCGCAGCAGCCGGCGGCCGAGCGTCGGATCGACGCTGCCGGTCGGCTCGTCGGCGAGCAGGAGTTGCGGCCGCGAGATCACGGCGCGCGCGATCGCCGCGCGCTGCTTCTCGCCGCCGGACAGGATCGGCGGCAGCGCGTCCATGCGGTCACCAAGGCCGACCCAGCGCAACAGGTCGATCACCTCCTTGCGGTAGCTCGACTCGCTGCGGCCCATGACGCGGAACGGCAAGGCGACGTTCTCATAGGTCGTCATGTGGTCGAGCAGGCGGAAGTCCTGGAGCACGATGCCGATGCGCTTGCGAAAATCCGCGATCTCGTCCTTGCCGAGCTGCGAGATGTCGTGGCCGAACAGGTTGACAAGGCCGCGCGTCGGCCGGTGCGACAGGAACAACAGACGCAGCAGCGAGGTCTTGCCGGCGCCGGATGGACCGGTGAGAAACTGGAAGGAATGCGCCGGAATTTCGAAACTGAGGTCGCGCAGAATCTCCGGCCCCAGTCCGTAACGCAATCCGACATTTTCGAACCGAACCAAGCTCAGCTCCGTTCGAGAGGGGGCGCGGGCCGCGCTGCTGCGCTCCGCCACACGCGATCAACGGGTTTTGCGGCCGTTATGGTTTCCGGTTCGTTAACGGTCGCTCTGTAGCATCTAGGATGCCCGGTTCTCTGCGACCGGAGCATCGTCAAGACCAGTCCGTGCATCAAGGCTCGTGTCCATGCATATCGTCTGCCCCCATTGTACGACATCCTACGCCATCAAGCCCGCGAGCCTGGGGGCGAACGGACGAACGGTCCGCTGCTCCCGCTGCAAGGAGACCTGGGTCGCCTATGCCGAGGATGCCATCGAGGGGGCGTCCGTCCCGGCCATGGCGGCGGCCAGCCAGGCCGACGACCAGTCCGACCTTGCCGAGCAGTGGAACTCCTACGCCAGGGACGACGGCGCCGCCGACACGCCGGTCGTCGACAGCCCCTCGATCGCCAGCGACTGGCCGGCCGAGGACACCCAGGAGACCGAGGACGAATGGTCAGCGGCGGCCCGCGCCGCCGAGGATGACGTCGCCGGCGCGCAGCACCAGTCCTGGTTCCGCGGCCTGTTCAGCCGCCGCGGGGCGCGGGTGAGGCGTCAAGCCCCCACCGAGGCTCCGCGAAAATCCCATTTCGGCCTGCCGACCGCCTGCGCCGCCATGGGCGCGCTGGTGCTGGCGCTGGTCATCTGGCGCGGCGACATGGTCCGGCTGCTGCCGCAGACGGCGGCGTTCTACAAGATGGTCGGACTCGAAGTTAATTTGCGCGGGCTGGCGTTCAAGGACGTCAAGCTCTCCAGCGAGACCGTGGACGGTAAGCAGGTGCTGGTGATCGAGGGTGTGATCGTGGGTCAAAGCAAGAAGCCGCTCGATATCCCGCGGCTGCGCTTTGCGGTGCGCGACGCGCAGGGAGCGGAAATCTACGCCTGGAACACCGTGCTGGAGCAGACCGTGCTGCAGCCGGGTGAGCGCGCCTTCTTCCGCTCGCGCCTGGCCTCGCCGCCGCCGGAGGGCCGCAATATCGACGTTCGCTTCTTCAACCGCCGCGACATTGCCGGCGGCAGCGTATAATCGATTTCGCAGATCCCGCGAGGAAGGTTGGCCGCGAGGTTCGTCCCAAGGTTGGTCTCATGCCGAAAATCCTGATCGCCGACGACGAGGATTCGATGCGCCAGCTGGTGGCGCGCGCCATCGCCATGGACGGCCACGAGACCGTCACCGCGCAGGACGGCGCCGAGGCGCTGGAAATCCTGACCCGCGAGAACGGCGCGTTCGATCTCCTGCTCACCGACATCCAGATGCCGGTGATGGACGGCATTGCGCTGGCGCTCTCGGCCGCGCGCGATTTCCCCGACCTGACCATTTTGCTGATGACCGGCTTTGCCGACCAGCGCGAGCGCGCCTCGAATTTGAATGCGCTGGTGCATGACGTCGTGACCAAGCCGTTCTCGGTCGCCGACATCCGTACGGCGGTTGCCGACGCGCTGGCAGCGAAGAAAGCGTAGCGGCGCGGCATATTCCGCTGTCAGGCCCCGGCCTTGACCGGGGCAGCCAGTACGCCGCGGTCTCTCGGTTCAATCACAACCGTCTCTGGAATACTGGATCGCCCGCCTGCGCGAGCGATGACACCGAGTGTGACGTCAAAAATCCTTCAGCAGACGCTCGAGGTAATCGAGCTCGATCTGCGGACGCGCGGGATCGCTCAGGCGGCGGCGGAGCTCTTCGAGGATGCGGCGCGCGCGCTGGGCATCGATCTCGCCGGGAATCTTGACCGTGTAGTCGTCGCTATATTCCTTGCCGCGCAGTGGCCGGCCCAGCGGATCGGTCCGTTCGCCGCCGCTCTGCTGGCGGCCGACAGCCTGACCGGGGCCGTCACCGTCGCCCGGATCCTGGCCTTCGCCGTTCTGCTGCCCGCCGAGCGCGTCGGCGAGATCCTGCATGCCCTTGCGCAGGGCGTCGATGGCCTTGCCCTGCGATGCCGTCGCACCGTCGGCATCGCCTTCGCCAATCTGATTGCCGGCGTCTCCCATGGCGTTCTCGGCGGCGTCGAAGCCGTCATCGCCATCCTGGTCGCCGTCCTGACCCTGACCTTGGCCCTGCTGACCTTGTTGGCCCTGCTGCCCCGGCTGCTTCTGCCCGCGCTGGCCTTTCTGGCCATCCTGCTGCAAGCCCATCTCGGCGAGCTTCTTCTTGAGGGCCTCCAGCCGCTTCTTCAATTGTTCCTGCCGGCCCTGCGTATCCTGCGACCCTTCGCGCGACGCCGAGGGATCGTTCGGGTCGGGATAGAGATATTTCTCCATGTCCCGGATCGCCCGGGACTGCTGGCCGATGCTCTCGTCCGAATTCTTGTCCTTCAGGCTGTCGGCGGATTGCTTCATCGACCGCTCGGCGCTGTCCAGCAGTGCATCCAGACTCTTCTGGTCGGCGCGCGACGACTGGGCGAGGCTAATCGAAGCCGTGGAACAGGACAGCATCAGCACGAGACAAGCCGTGGCGAGGCCTCCGCGCGCGAGCTTGCCGCTCTGCCAGATTGAAGTGTGTTTCATGAGCTATCTCGCTCCCTGGGATTCACGCCAGGTCCTGAGCTCTTCGCGCAAGGCGTCCTGCTGCCTTGCCAGGTCCTCCAGCTGATCGCTGGTCGCGCCGCGCGTCTTTTGCCGCAGCTCTCTCGATTTACGCAGGATCTCCGCGACCTTGGGCGGCAGAGGCTTGGTACGTTGGCCGCGCTTGGAGTCCTTGCTCTGCCGGTCGGTCTCGTCGCGAAGCGCGTTCTGTTCGCGGAGCAGATCGTTCAGCTCGCGCGCGATCTCGTCCATCTCTTTCTGCTCGGCGCTGGGCGGCCCCGGAGGATTTTCCAGCGCGCGGGCCAGACGGTCCAGCTCGCGCGCCGCCGCTTCACGGTTGCCGCGCTGGATCAGCCGCTCGATGCGCTTCATCTGGTCGTCGAGGCCGATGGCCGGCCGTGCCAGCGGATTGCTGCGCATCTGCTGCGCGTACTGGCGCATGTAATTGTCCAGCGCGGTCCGCAGATTGTCCATGAGCTTCTTGAGCTCTTCGTCGCTGGCGCCGCGCTGAAGCGCCTGCTTGAGCGCGTCCTGCGCCGCGCGTAGCGCCTTGGCGACGTCGCTGATGTTGCCGTCCTCGATCGTCACCGCGAGCGCCCACAGGCTCGCCACGACCTCACGCAGCGAGTCGTCGGTGCGCGCCGCCTCGAGCTGGCGTGCGACGCTGTGCAGGCCGAGATACTGCCCGGCTTCGGGCGTGAACATCTCGGGCGCGATCATCAGTGCGTCGAGCGCGGTATAGACGTCGGAATTCTTGTTGGCGTCGAGCGCCAGGACGCGGCGCTGCTCGATCAGCGCGCGGGCGAGCGGCTTGGTGAACAGCCGGCCCGGCAAGCGCATGTTGAAGGGCTCGCTCTTCGCCTCGTTGCCGGCCTCGTCCTTGGCGGTGAGCGTCAGCGTCACGTCCGCGCCGGAATAAGGATCCTCGCTAAGGTCCTTCACGGTCTGCCCGACGCCGTTGCGGGTCCGCGCATTGGGCAGGGTCAGCGCGAATTGCGGTGGCTGGAACAGCGGCCGCGCGGCCTTGCCGTCCGCGTCCTTGGTTCCGTCCTTGTCTTCGGTTGCGCGCGGAACGAATTGCGCGGCGGCGCCGGTGACGCCGTAATCGTCCTCGATCTTGTAGGAGAGCTGCAACGCGCCGTAGGCCTGACGCTCGGGATCCTTGGCGAGGGCGATCGTCGGCGGGCGGTCCGGCGTCGCCGCGAAGGCCCATTGCGGCTGGCCGGAGGGCGCGCGGACATGTGCGGTGCCATCGCCGGTGATGGTAAAATGCTTCTCGTTGGTGCCCTTCGGCGCGGCCTCGGTGGGCGCGACCTCCTTGAGGCCGCCGGCGGTGACGACATCGAGGTTGCTACCGGAGGAGCGCACGATCAGGGTCGAGCCGGCCGGAACTGCGAGCGGGCCGCTGGCAGGCAGCGCTGCCGCCTCCTTGTTGGCGGCCGACAGAATGACCGGCGGCTTGCCGGTGTAGAGCGGCGGGGTGATCCAGGCATCGACGCGGACGTTGGTGGGCGCCAGCACGCCGTTCCAGTCGAACGCGGCACCTAACCGCATCGCGCGCTCGTCGCCGGCGGCGAAGAAGGTCGCGACCAGCATCACCATGACCAGCGCGCGCAGCGCCCAGGGATCGTGCAGGGCGAGGCGCGGATGCGGCAAGCCGGCGCGGATGCGCTTGAGCGAAGCCAGCGTGCGCTCGCGCTGCGCCTGCCACAGCGCCAGCGCGACCGGGTCTTTCGAGCTCAGCGTGTCCGTCAGCGTCGTCGCCGGGCGGTGACGAATACCGGAGCCACGGTCGAGCCGGCTCAGAGCCTCGTCGCGGCCCGGCCAGCGGAAACGAATCAGCGGGACCAGAGCGGCGATTGCGATGCCGGCAAAAGCCACGAGACCGATGGCACGGATGATGGACGGCAGCACCAGCCAGAGGCCGGCCCACGACACCACCAGGAACAGGCCGACAACAGTCAGCACCCGCGCCAGATGTGGCCAGGCACGTTCCCACGCGATGGCATAAATGGCCCGATCGAGGGCCTGCGCCAGCTTCAGCCGCGACAGAGCGTCGCCATCGCGGATCGGGTCTGACGGGTCGGGGGTGACGCCGTTCAATCAACTCTCCAGGTTGCCCGGGACAAAAGCGTATCACAACGGCAGCACTGAGGCATCCGTTCCCGTACGGGAGAGACCCCTTTTCCCGCATAACACGAGGACGTGACTGGCCGGGCGCAACCCCGTAATTTCCGCGCGCCATTCCCGGGGAAACGCAAGGGAAATAGAGGAAACGCCATGGACAAGAAGATGCACGACAAGGGCCTGGAAGTCCGCAAAGCGGTGCTGGGCGAGGCCTATGTCAACAATGCCCTGAAGAACGTCGACGATTTCAACCGTCCGTTCCAGGAGATGCTCAACGAATATTGCTGGGGCACCGTGTGGGGCCGCGAGGAACTGCCGCGCAAGACCCGCAGCATGCTCAACATCGCCATGATCGCGATCCTCAACCGCCAGCACGAGTTTCGCGCGCATCTCAAGGGCGCGCTGACCAACGGCGTCTCCCGCGACGAGATCCGCGAGATCCTGATGCAGGTCGCGATCTATGGCGGCATGCCGGCCGCCGTCGACAGCTTTCGCATCGCGCGCGAGGTGTTCGCGGAGATCGACGGCAAGGCGTGAGGAAAGGCTTGAGGCCAACCTCTCTCCGACGTCGCCCGGGGCGCGCGAAGCGCGAGCCCGGGACCCATAACCACAGGCAGATGTGGTTAGCGGGACTCGGAGTGACCGCTTTCGCGCAACAACTCCTCCCTGCGGATATGGGTCCCGGGCTCATCGCTTCGCGATGCCCCGGGACGACGAGCGTAAAATGTGACCCCGCTCTCACGCACAACAACAAACAAAGGAAACACCATGCACATCGGATTCATCGGCCTCGGAAACATGGGTTTCCCGATAGCGCGGCGGCTGGTCGAGGCGGGACACAAGCTCGTCGTGTTCGACACGCGCAAGGAGGCCGTCGACAAGCTCGTGGCGCGCGGCGCCACCGCTGCAACCTCGCCGAAGGACGTCGCCGATCAGGTCGAGACGGTCATGGCGAGCCTGCCCTCGCTGCAGGCCTCGCTCGAGGTCGCCACAGGGGCTAACGGCGTGATCGAAGGGAGCCGCGCCAAGCGCTTCATCGATCTCTCCACCGTCGGCTCGACGATGGCGGCGAAGATCCACGGCCTGCTGGCAAAACGCGACATCGTGCAGATCGACTGCCCAGTCTCCGGCGGCGTCGGCGGCGCCGAGAAGGGCACGCTGGCGGTGATGGTCTCGGGGCCCAAAGCCGAGTTCGAGCTGCTCAAGCCCGCGCTCGACGTGATCGGAAAAGTGTTCTTCATCGGCGAGAAGCCGGGCGCGGCGCAGACCATGAAGCTCGCCAACAATTTCCTGTCGGCGACCGCGATCGTGGCGACCTCGGAAGCGGTGGTGATGGGCGTCAAGGCGGGGCTCGATCCCGCGGTGATGATCGACGTCATCAACGCCGGCTCCGGCATGAACACCGCGAGCCGCGACAAGTTTCCGCGCTCGGTGCTGCCGCGGACGTTCGACTTCGGCTTCGCCACGGGGCTAATGGTGAAGGACGTGCGGCTGGCGCTGGAGGAGATGAAGCAGCTCGGCCTGTCGATGGAAGTCGCCGATGCCGTCGGCCGATTGTGGGAGACCGTGATCAGCGCGGAAGGCGCCGAGTCCGATTTCACGGCGGCGATCAAGCCGATCGAGAAGAAGGCGGGAGTTGTGGTTGGCGGAGCGAAGGGCGGATTGGCCGGGAAGTAGCGCCACGCACTCAGCTCGTCGTCCCGGGGCGCGCGAAGCGCGAGCCCGGGACCCATAACCACAGGCGGACGTGGTTACGGGGACTCGGAGTTACAGCTCAGCCAACAACTACACCCTGTGGTTAGGGGTCCCCGCGTACGCGGGGACGACAGCGAAATTGTTGAAGCGCTTTGCCGCCCCTCAATCCCTCACAACCACGGCGCCGGCGTGTCCATCGCGATCAGCTGCTCGACCTCGATGCGCGGGCGCACGACGGCGTATTGATCGCCCTTTACCAGCACCTCGGGCACCAGCGGCCGCGTGTTGTAGGTGCCGGCCTGCACCGCGCCATAGGCGCCGGCGGTCATGATGGCGATGAGATCGCCAGGCTTCGGCGTCGGCAGCGTGCGATCCAGTGCGAGATAGTCGCCGGTCTCGCAGACGGGGCCGACGACGTCGGCCATGATCGTGGCGGCGCCCGCGGCCGGCTGCGTCACCGGCAGAATGTCGTGATGCGCCTCGTACAGCGTCGGGCGGATCAAATCGTTCATGGCGGCGTCGATGATGACGAAATTCTTGCCGTCGCCGTGCTTCACATAGATCACCTTGGCGACCAGGATGCCGGCATTGCCGACGATCATGCGGCCCGGCTCGAACATCAGCGTGCAGCCGAGATTGTGGCTGACGCGCTTGACCATGGCGGCATAGGCGTCGGGCGCCGGCGGCGCCTCGCGGTCCATGTAATAGGGAATGCCGAGGCCGCCGCCGAAATCGACGTGGCTGATGTTGTGACCGTCGCTGCGCAGGGTCTGCACGAATTCGGAGAGGATGCGGAACGCGGACTCCATCTTGGAGAGATCGGTGATCTGGCTGCCGATATGCACGTCGGTGCCGGTGACCTCGATGCCCGGAAGTTTTGCAGCGCGCGCATAGACCTCGCGGGCATAGGCGATCGGAATGCCGAACTTGTTCTCGGACTTGCCGGTCGAGATCTTGGCGTGCGTGCCGGCATCGACGTCGGGATTGACGCGCACGGAGATGCGCGCGGTCTTGCCCATCTCGGTCGCAAGCCGCGACAACAGCTCGAGCTCCGGCTCGGATTCGACGTTGAGGCAGAGGATGTCGGCGGCCAGCGCGGCACGTAATTCGGCCTCGGTCTTGCCGACGCCGGAGAACAGGATCTTGCTGGCGGGAATGCCGGCGGCCAGCGCGCGCTTCAATTCGCCGCCGGAGACCACGTCGGCGCCGGCCCCGAGCTTGGCCAGCGTGCGCAGCACCGACTGGTTGGAATTCGCCTTCATGGCGTAGCAGACCAGCACCTTCTCGCCGGCGAAGGCGTCGGCGAAGACGCGGTAGTGCCGCTCGAGCGTCGCGGTCGAATAGCAATAGAACGGCGTACCGACGGTTGCGGCCAGCTCGGACAGGTTCACGGCCTCGGCGTGCAGCACGCCGTTGCGATAGTCAAAATGGTTCATGGCGTCGGCTCAGCTATCCCGGCTCATTTCTTGCCGGGAGGTTCGTCCAGGAGCGGGTCGAGGATAAACGATTTCTTCTTGCCCTTGGCGGCCGCCGGCGCCGCGTCCGCACCGTAGGTGGGATTGAACACGCTCGGCGTCCTCTGGGCTTCGGTCTCGGTGTCGGTTGAAGGCGCGACATTGGCCGTGGATGCACTGGAGGCGGTCGGCGGCAGATCCAGCGGGCCCTTGCGGCCGCAGCCGGCAAGCGCGAGCGCCGTCAGGCTCAAGACAATGATGGCCCACCCCGAGCCGGCCGGGCGAAACTTTGACGTCACGACGAAATCCCCACTACGCGGGCCGCACCATACAGAGATTGGCGCGCTCTGGCGAGAGCCGGATGACCATGAAACATAAGCGAAATTTTGCCCTCAGCCCAATTTTCGCTCTTTTTCCAGCCGCTTCGCCCAGGCCTTGGCCTGCGACGCCACGTTCTTCGGCGCGGTGCCGCCGAAGCTGGTCCGGCTCTTCACCGACGATTCGACCGAGAGCACGCCGAGCACGTCCTTGGTGATTTTTGGCTCGATCGC
Organism: Bradyrhizobium sp. Mp27; assembly: GCF_029953005.1. Taxonomy (NCBI): domain Bacteria; kingdom Pseudomonadati; phylum Pseudomonadota; class Alphaproteobacteria; order Hyphomicrobiales; family Nitrobacteraceae; genus Bradyrhizobium; species Bradyrhizobium sp. Mp27. The sequence goes on from NZ_JASAUS010000025.1 coordinate 29,129, forward strand.
CTGCATCTCCTTCAGCGGCAGCTCGTGCAGCGCCACGCCGCCCTCGGCGGCTTTCGCCACGATACGGCCGGTGACGTGGTGGGCGTCGCGGAACGGCATCTTCAGCGTCCGCACCAGCCAGTCGGCAAGGTCGGTCGCGGTGGCATAGCCCTCGCCCGCCGCCGCCTTCATCTTCGCTTCGTCGGGCGCGAGATCGCGGACCATGCCGGTCATGGCGCGGATCGCGAGCGACAGGGCAGCAAAGCCCTCCATCGCCCCCTGCTTGTCCTCCTGCATATCCTTTTGATAGGCGAGCGGCAGGCCCTTCATCACGATCAGGAGGCCATTGAGCGCACCGATGACGCGGCCGGTCTTGGCGCGCACGAGCTCGGCGGCATCCGGGTTGCGCTTCTGCGGCATGATCGAGGATCCCGTGGTGAACTTGTCGCTGAGGCGGATGAGACCGACCAGCGGCGAGGTCCAGATCACGATCTCCTCGGCAAAGCGCGACATGTGCACAGCGCAGATCGAGGCCGCCGACAGCGTCTCCAGCACGAAGTCGCGATCGGAAACCGCATCGAGCGAGTTCGCCATCGGGCGGTCGAAACCGAGCGCCTTCGCGGTGGCGTGGCGATCGATCGGGAACGAGGTGCCGGCGAGCGCGGCGGCGCCGAGCGGCGATTCATTGAGCCGCTTGCGGGCGTCCTGGAAACGGCCGCGGTCGCGCGCCGCCATCTCGACATAGGCGAGCAGATGATGGCCGAAGGTCACGGGCTGCGCGGTCTGGAGATGCGTGAAGCCAGGCATCACGGTCGCGGCATGTTCGAGCGCGCGATTGACGAGCGCGGCCTGGAACGCGGCGAGCGCCGCATCGGTCTCGTCGATGATGTCGCGGACATAGAGACGGAAATCGGTCGCAACCTGGTCGTTGCGCGAGCGCGCGGTGTGCAGCCGGCCGGCGGCGGGGCCGATCAGCTCGGACAGGCGGCTCTCGACGTTCATATGGATATCTTCGAGGGCGCGCTTGAATGTGAAGCCGCCCTTGCCGATCTCTGACAAAATCGTGTCTAGACCCTTGCCGATATTTTTCGCATCAGAGCCCGTGATGATGCCCTGCGCGGCAAGCATCGCGGCGTGCGCCTTGGATGCGGCAATGTCCTGGGCGAAGAGGTGACGATCGACGTCGATGGAGACGTTGATCTCTTCCATGATCTCATCGGGACGCTCCGAGAACCGGCCGCCCCACATCTTGTTGCTCATGATCCCCTGCTCACGCCTTGCTTGCCGCTGCTGCCGCACGTTTGCTGGCCGGAGCCAGCCGTATTAAGAGGCCCCTGATAGCCATATCTGCGACCGGATGACAAACGATATGCTCGACAAGACGCCCTCCGCCACGCGCCGGATCCCCCTCGTCATCGCCACCGTGGCGATCGGGGGGCTGGCCGGCTTTGCCGCGCTGTACGGGCTGGGCCTGAACCGGGCGCCCTCAGGCGATCCGGCCTGCCGGGCCGCGGTGGCAACGGCGCAAAAAATCGCCCCCCTCGCCCATGGCGAATTGGCCGCCCTGACCGTGGCGAGCGCGCCGCTAAAACTGCCCGACCTGGCCTTCGAGGACGCCGACGGCAAGCCGAAGAAGCTGTCCGATTTCCGCGGCAAGACGCTGCTGGTCAACCTCTGGGCCACCTGGTGCGTGCCCTGCCGCAAGGAAATGCCGGCGCTGGACGAGCTCCAGGGCAAACTTTCGGGCCCGAATTTCGAGGTAGTGGCGATCAACATCGACACCCGCGACGCCGAGAAGCCCAAGACGTTCCTGAAAGAGGCCAATCTGACCCGGCTCGGCTATTTTAGCGACCAGAAAGCCAAGGTTTTCCAGGATCTTAAAGCCATAGGCCGGGCCCTGGGCATGCCGACCTCGGTGCTGGTCGACCCGCAGGGCTGCGAGATCGCGACGATCGCGGGGCCGGCGGAATGGGCGAGCGAGGACGCGCTCAAGCTGATCCGGGCTGCGACGGGCAAGGTCGCCGCGTCGCTCTAGGAGGTGTGTCTTAAGCGGTGACGTTGAGGTTGCTGCCGACGCCGGCGCCGACATTGGCGAGCGAGGGCTGGCCGGCGCCGAGCAGCGTCAGGACGGTGGACTTCTCCGCGTCCGCATTCTGCTTCATCAGCGTCGCCGCAATATTCGACTGCAGCGCGCCTTGCTGAGCGGCCAGCATGGTGCTGACCATCGCCATCATGTCCATTACGCAAACCCTCTTACCGGGCGCAGCCTAGGGGCGAGCGGTTAACGCGACATGAATTGTCACGGTGCGGATGCGCGGCCGGAGGGCGAGAGCGCCGTAGGGTGGGCAAAGCGGCTTGTCCGCCGTAGCTCGAAGAGCGAAGGCGGAAGCGTGCCCACCAATTTCCACCGCATCATTGGAGAGATGGTGGGCATGGCGCTTTGCGCCTTTGCCCACCCTACGTCACCGGAAACTGGATCAGCGCGTCGGAACCGGCTTGGCGCCGCGGTAGTCGTAGAAGCCGCGCTGGGTCTTGCGACCGAGCCAGCCGGCCTCGACGTATTTCACCAGCAGCGGGCACGGACGATACTTGGAGTCGGCGAGGCCCTCGTGCAGCACCTGCATGATCGACAGGCAGGTATCGAGGCCGATGAAATCGGCGAGCTCGAGTGGGCCCATCGGATGATGCGCGCCAAGCTTCATCGCTGCGTCGATGGCCTCGACATTGCCGACGCCTTCATACAGCGTGTAGATCGCCTCGTTGATCATCGGCAGCAGGATGCGGTTGACGATGAAGGCCGGGAAATCCTCGGAGACCGCGACCTGCTTGCCGAGCTTGCCGACGAATTCCTTGGACGCCTCGAAGGTCTGGTCGTCGGTGGCGATGCCGCGAATCAGCTCGACCAGCTCCATCAGCGGCACCGGATTCATGAAGTGAATGCCGATGAAGCGCTCGGGCCGGTCGGTGGCCGCGGCAAGCCGCGTGATCGAGATCGAGGAGGTATCGGAGGCGACGATCGCCTCCGGCTTCAGCACCGCGCAGAGCTCGTGGAAGATCTTGCGCTTGACCTCTTCCTTCTCGACCGCGGTCTCGATCACGAGGTCGCAATCGGCGAGGTCGTCGAGCTTCTCGGCGAGCTTGATGCGCGCCATCGCCTTGGTCTTGTCGTCCTCGCTGACGGCCTTCTTGGAGACCTGGCGCGCCAGATTGCCGTTGATGGTGGCCATGCCAGACTTGAGCCGGTCGGCCGAGACGTCGTTGAGCACCACGTCGAAACCGGCCAGCGCCGCGACATGCGCGATGCCATTGCCCATCTGACCCGCGCCGATCACGCCGACCTTCTTGATCACTGCCGCCATAATGTCATCCACCGGAACGGCGCGCAGATCGCGCCTGCCTCATCCCCCGAGCCGGGAGGTCCGATTTAATCAGAAACTCGATTAGATCAGAATCCTGGCTCGAAACCTAGATTGGATCGCTTCCCCGGCGTGCCCCACGCCAAAGAAAACGCCTCGAAAAAGAAAAACCGGCCGGAGTGTACCATCCGGCCGGTGTTTTTAGCGCGTTTTTACTTGCCGAGCTTGGCGAGCGCGTCGGTGAGCTCAGGAACCGCCTGGTAGAGGTCGGCGACCAGGCCGTAATCGGCGACCTGGAAGATCGGCGCGTCCTCGTCCTTGTTGATCGCGACGATCACCTTGGAGTCCTTCATGCCGGCCAGATGCTGGATCGCGCCGGAAATGCCCACTGCGACATAGAGCTCGGGGGCCACGACCTTGCCGGTCTGGCCGACCTGCCAGTCGTTCGGCGCATAGCCGGCATCCACCGCCGCGCGCGAGGCACCGACGCCGGCGCCAAGCTTGTCGGCGAGCGGCTCGATGTACTTGGCGAAGTTCTCGCGGCTCTGCATGGCACGGCCACCGGAGACGATGATCTTGGCCGAGGTCAGCTCGGGGCGGTCGCTCTTGGCGACTTCCTCGCCGACGAAGGACGACAGGCCCGGATCGGCCGCCGCAGCGACGTTCTCGACGGCGGCGCTGCCGCCTTCACCCGCCGCCGCAAAGGTCGAGGTGCGCACCGTGATGACCTTCTTGGCGTCCTTCGACTTCACCGTCTGGATGGCGTTGCCGGCATAGATCGGGCGCTCATAGGTGTCGGGGGCGACCACCTTGGTGATCTCGGAGACCTGCATGACGTCGAGCAGGGCTGCGACACGCGGCATCACGTTCTTGAAGCGCGAGGTCGCGGGGGCGACGATCGCGTCATAGCCGGAAGCCAGCGAGACGATCAGCGCGGCCAGCGGCTCAGCGAGATCGTGGGCGTAAGTCTCGCCCTCAGCAAGCAGCACCTTCTTCACGCCGGCAAGCTTGGCGGCGGCATCCGCCGCAGCCTTAGCGTTCTGGCCGGCCACCAGCACGTCGACATCCGCGCCGAGCGCGGCAGCCGCGGTCAGGGCCTTGTTGGTCGCGTCCTTCAGCGACGCATTGTCGTGTTCGGCAATCAGAAGCGTCGTCATCAGAGCACCCCGGCTTCGTTCTTGAGTTTCGACACCAGCTCGGCGACGTCCTTGACCTTGACGCCCGCCTTGCGGCCCGCCGGCTCCGTCGTCTTGAGAACCTCGAGACGCGCGGCGACGTCGACGCCGTAATCGGCGACGGTCTTCTCCGCGATCGGCTTCTTCTTGGCCTTCATGATGTTGGGCAGCGAGGCATAGCGCGGCTCGTTGAGACGGAGATCGGTGGTGACGATCGCCGGTCCCTTCAGCTTGACGGTCTGCAGACCGCCGTCGACTTCGCGGGTGACCTTGAAGTCAGAACCTTCGACTTCGAGCTTCGAAGCAAACGTCGCCTGCGACCAGCCGAGCAGCGCGGCCAGCATCTGACCGGTCTGGTTGCTGTCGTCATCGATCGCCTGCTTGCCGAGGATGATCAGGCCGGGCTGCTCTTCGTCGGCGATCTTCTTCAGAATCTTCGCGACCGCGAGCGGCTCGACGGTGCCCTCGACCTTCACCAGGATGCCGCGGTCGGCGCCCATGGCGAGACCGGTGCGGATCGTCTCCGAGGCCTGCGCCGGTCCAATGGAAACCACGACGACCTCGGTGGCCTTGCCGCCTTCCTTCAGGCGCAACGCTTCCTCGACCGCGATTTCGTCGAACGGGTTCATCGACATCTTCACGTTGGCGAGTTCAACGCCCGATCCATCGCCCTTGACGCGGACCTTGACGTTGTAATCAACCACCCGCTTTACCGGCACCAAGACCTTCATCGATCCTCTTTCACTCAATTTGGGAGGGGGGTTATCAACTGGCGCGGAACCTAAAGGCCTGATCCGGCCCGGTCAACGCGCGACAGGGCCAAATTTTAGACCTTAGAAATATCGACCTCAATGGGTCAGCGGTTCTGGCCCGGAACCCAGAGCACGTCGCCGGCGCCATTGTGGTTAGCGGCGCGGCTGGCGACGAACAGAAAGTCCGACAGACGGTTCATATACTGGATGCCAGCGCTACCAACCGGCTCATTGGGCTGGGCTGCCAGTTCCACCATCACCCGTTCCGCCCTGCGGCATATCGTGCGCGCGACATGGAGGTAGGCGGCGGCCGGCGTGCCACCCGGCAGCACGAAGGAGGTGAGCGGCGCCAGCTTGTCGTTGAGCGCGTCGATGTCGCGCTCGAGCCGCTCGACCTGGCTTGCCACCACCCGCAGCCGCTCGGCCTTGCCTTCACGCTCGGGCACCGCGAGATCCGCGCCGAGGTCGAACAAATCGTTCTGGATGCGGCCGAGCATCGCGTCGAACTCGCCCATGTCATGGGTGTGGAGCCTGACGACGCCGATCGCGGCATTGGTCTCGTCCACGGTGCCATAGGCTTCGATGCGCAGATCGTATTTCGGACGGCGCTCGCCCGTTCCGAGCGCCGTCGTGCCGTCGTCACCGGTCTTCGTATAGATGCGATTCAGCGTGACCATTTTTACCGCCCCATCGCCCAGACCGCGAGCATGGCAATGACGATCGCCACGAACTGAAGCAGCACGCGCCAGCGCATCAGCTTCTGCGAGGTGTTGGGCGAGCCGCCGCGCATCATGTTGACGAGACCGAGCAGCAGCACCACCGCCACGGCGCCGGCCGCTACCGGCAGAATGAAGGTACTCAGGAGAGATGCCATTCGGGGTAGATAACACCGTGTGCGCTGGTCCGCCATGGCGTTCCCGATCTGGCTTTTAAGCCAATAATATCAGAAGCTAGCTGGATGATTTCCGATTTGCGCTCGTCGCCTGTCTTCTTCGCCTCTCCCCGCAAGCGGAGAGGGGCCAACGCGCGCCGAGCGATGCGAAGCACCGTCCGGAACGCGCGGCAGGTAATGGGGGCTCTCCACGGGGACGGTGATAGAGGGATTCGCGGAGACTCCCCCTCACCCGGAATCCGCGCTGCGCGCGCATTCCAGCCTCTCCCCGCAGGCGGGGAGAGGCGAATCCGGAGCAAGCTGTGAAGGCCATCCGCTACATCTACGTCGTCGTGGAGGACGCCTTCTACACCTTCCTCGCCGACGACGGCTGGGCGATCGCGAGCCATATCGCGCTGTCGACCCTGATGGCGCTGTTCCCGTTCCTGATCGTGCTGACTTCGCTCGCCGGCTTCTTCGGCTCCAAGGAACTTGCCGATCAGGCCGCAAGCCTAATGCTTCAGGTCTGGCCGAAGCAGGTCGCCGATTCGATCTCGGGGGAAGTCCATGACGTGCTGACCACGACCCGCACCGGCGTGCTGACGATCGGCGCAGCGCTGTCGGTATATTTCGCCTCCAACGGCGTCGAGGCGCTCCGCGTCGCACTGAACCGCGCCTATGCGGTGGTGGAGATGCGGCGCTGGTACTGGCTGCGCCTTGAATCGATCGGCTACACGCTGGTCGCGGCCTTCACCGCGCTCGCCATGGCGTTCCTGATCGTGCTCGGACCGCTCTTCATCGAGGCGGCGCGGCGCCATATCCCGCTTTTCGTCGAGTCCAACGAGAGCATCCTCACCTGGCTGCGCTACGGCATCACCGTGGGTGCGCTGGTGGTGGCGCTGATCATCCTGCATGCCTGGCTGCCGGCGGGACGGCGCACCTTTCTCCAGATCCTACCCGGCATCGTCTTCACCATCGTGGCGTCGCTGATCTCGGGCATCGTGTTCGGCCAATATCTGGCGCGCTTCGCCAACAACTACGTGACGATGTATGCGGGGCTCGCCTCGGTGATCATCGCGCTGGTGTTCCTGTATTTCATCGCCGCGATCTTCGTCTACGGCGGCGAGCTCAACGCCGCGATCATCAAGTCGCGGCTTCCTCACGGCGTTTCGCTTCAAGCAGCGCAGTCGCTAAAGCGCGCGGAGACACAGGCTTGACCAGGAAGGCGTCGGCGCCGGCCTCGCGCGAGGCCACCTCGTCCTCGCCGCGGCCGGACACGCCGATGATGGGGATCTGAGCCAGCGGCGGCGGCATGGTCCGGATCCGCCTGATGGCCTCGACGCCGTCGATGCCAGGCAGCACCATGTCCATCAGCACCGCATCGAAGGCGCCCTGCGCGAGCCGGTTCACCGCGTCCTCGCCGCGCCCGATGAACTCGGCATGGTGGCCGAGCTCGGTGAGGATGGTGTTGAGCACGACGCGGCCGAACGGGTTGTCCTCGACGCTGAGCACGCGCAGCGCGGCCATTGCATCCGCCTCGGCTTCGCCCTTCGACTTGCGGGATTTGCGCGATTCCGTCGCGTCGAGCGACATGGTCAATGTGAAGGTGGCGCCGCCGCCGCGCCGCGGTGCGACCGTAATGTCGCCGCCCATCGCGCGCGCCAGTTGCTTGACCGAGGAAAGGCCCAAGCCGGCGCCGCCGAAGCGCGAGGCGATGGTGACATTGGCCTGGGTGAAGGGGCGGAACAGCCGCTTGATCTCGGCCATGGTCAGGCCGATGCCGCTGTCGGACACCGCGAAGGCGACGCCGACCTTGCCCTTCGCCTTGTCTCTGGCCTTGACCTTGGCGGGACGCCAAGGCGCGACCGCGAGCGCGACACCTCCCTGCTCGGTGAACTTGACGGCATTGTCGATCAGGTTTTCGAGCGCGGCGCGCAGGCGCACGGAATCGCCGACCACCAGCCCCGGCAGCTTCTCGGAGATATCGACCTGGGCCTGGAGGCCCTTGGCCGCCGCGCGCCCGGCGAGCGAATCGCCGGCGCTGCGGGCGAGCGCGCGCAGATCGAACAAATCCTGCCGCAAGGCACTTCCACCCTTGCCGGTCCTGGCGGCATCGACGAACAGGGTGGCAAGGCTCGCCAGATGCTCGGCACCGGCCTTGATGGTGTCGGCCCAGCGCCGCTCGCGCTCGCCGAGATCGGAAGTGGCGAGCAGGTCGCTGATCGCGAGAATGCCGGTCAGGGGGGTACGGACCTCATGGGCGAAGGCGGCGAGCGCGGCCTGAACCACGTCCGGCGCGACGGCCTTGGCGCTGCGCTTGCGCAACCGGCCGGTGGCCCCGGACCGCTTCCGAGGCGGTCGCCTGGACGTTCGCGTGGTGCGCGCTGAGCGCGTTTTCGCCGCCATGAATCCCTTCGAAGGGTCCCCTTCGATCCCCAGGCTCTCAAGCAAGCATCGCACGGCGGAACCCCCGGAGTCACGGCGGCGTTTTGCTAACCCCCAGAGAAACTTAACCTAATCCCACCAACCGGCGGATGCCGGCGGGCGGGGCGCCGGCAGCGCGCAGCTCGCGCAGGCCGGTCGAGCGGTCCGATTTCGACAACTTCCGGCCCGCCTCGTCCAGAATCAGGGCGTGGTGGCGATAGGCGGGTTCCGGCAGATCGAGCAGGACCTGGAGCAGGCGGTGAACCGAGGTGGCGTGAAACAGGTCCTGCCCCCGCACGACCTCGCTGATGCCCTGAAGCGCGTCGTCGACGACGACGGACAAATGGTAGCTGGTCGGTGTCTCCTTGCGGGCCAGGATGACGTCGCCCCAGGCCTCCGGTCGCGCCGCGACGATGCCGCGCTCGCCATCGGGCCCCTCGCCAAGCTCGTTCCAGGTCAGACCGGCAACGCGCCGGCAGGCGGCCGCCATGTCGAGCCGCAGCGCGTAAGGCACGCCAGATGCAATGAGCCGGTCGCGCTCGCCGGCCGACAGCGATCTGGCGTCACCCGGATAAAGCGGTGCGCCATCGGGATCGCGAGGCCATGGCCCGGCGGCCTCGCGCGCGGCCACGAGCCTGGCGATCTCCGCGCGGCTTTCGAACGCGGGATAGACGAGACCAAGCGCGGAGAGTTTTTCGAGCGCGGCGCGATAACCCGCGAGATGCTCCGACTGCCGCCGCACCGGTATCTCCCAGGCAATGCCGAGCCAGGCAAGGTCGTCGTAGATCGCCGTCTCATATTCCGGCCGGCAGCGGGTCGCGTCGATGTCCTCGATCCGCAGCAACAGCCGCCCGCCGGTCTCGCGCGCGCGGTCGAAATTGAGCAGCGCCGAATAGGCGTGGCCGAGATGCAAGAGGCCATTCGGGCTGGGGGCAAATCGGAAAACGGGTGGCGCCATACAACAGATCTCGTCATGGCCGGGCATAGCCGTCCGAAGGGACGGCGTCGCTTCCGCTCGCCTATGTCCCGGCCATCCACGTTCTTCGTTGCCACACGCCGATCGTGTCAAGTCGCGGACAGTACGAACACGGTCACTCGTGCTAGATATGCCGTGTGGTGAGGCGTGGATGGCCGGGTCAAGCCCGGCCATGACGCCGGAGAGAGTTTGCCGAATTGTCATGACCATCCACCTCGAAACCCAGTCCGACCTCGAAGAGGCCGTCCACGCGCTGATCAAGCGCGACCCGCGCCTCAAGCCCGTCTTGGAGATCGCCGGCATGCCCGCCTTGCGGCGGCGTGAGCCGGGATTTACGGGGCTCGCCCACATCGTCTGCGGGCAGCAGCTTTCGACCGCGAGCGCCGCGGCGATCTGGGGACGGCTGTCGGCCGCCTTCGATCCGTTCGACCATGAGGCCGTGAGCCGCGCCCGCACCGACCGGCTGGGACGGCTCGGCCTGTCCGCCGCCAAGATCAAGACGCTGAAACATCTCGCGCGCGAGATCAATGCGCAGCGGCTGAACCTCGATGTGCTTGCCGAGGAAGACGCTGAGGCCGCGCACCATACGCTGATCGCGCTGCCCGGCATCGGGCCATGGACGGCCGACGTCTATCTGCTGTTCTGCCTCGGGCACGGCGATGCCTGGCCGGCCGGCGACATCGCCGTGCAGGAGGGGATCAAAGTTGGCCTGGGGCTCAAGGCGCGGCCGACGGAAAAGCAGATGGCGCCGCTCGCCGAACCATGGCGGCCGCTGCGCGGAGCAGCCGCGCATCTGTGGTGGAGCTATTATCGCGTGATCAAGAAGCGCGAAGGTGTCATCGGCAAGCAGCGCTAGCCCCGCAGCCGCTCGCGATCGGCGCGGGCGCATTCGGCCACGAAGTCGATGACGGCCCGCACCGCGGACAACTCGACCAGATCGGGATGGGCGAGCAGCCAGAGATCGGCGACGCTGACGAGTTTCTGCGGCGCGACGCGCACGAGGTCCGGATAGCTCTCCGCGACGAAGCAGGACAGCGCGGAGATTCCGATTCCGGCACGCACCGCCGCCAGCATGTCACCCTGCGACGAGCAGCGCATCACCATGGTTCCCTGGCGCGTGATCGCATCGCTCCAGCGCGCCAGCTGCGCGTTCGAATCCTGATCGGCAAAGCCGATGACGCTGTGCCCCTTCCACTCGCCGCTCCGCTCCGGCATGGACCGGCCCGCGGCATAGTCGCGCGAGGCATAGAAGCCGGTGCCGAGACGGCCGATCTTGCGGCCGACCAGGTTTTCCTCGCCGCTGTCGACCGGGCGCAGCACGACGTCGGCCTCCCGCCGCCGCACGCTGGCCGGAAACGGATGGGTGATGATCTCGAGCCGGATGTGGTCATGCGCGCCGAGAAACGAGCGCAGCCGCGGCATCAGCCAGTGCGAGGCCAGCGTCGCGCCGATCGACAGCTTGACCGTGCCACGTGCCTTGCGCCCTCCGGCGCCAACGGCGGCTTCGGCCCGGAGCGCGGCAACGGCCATCGCCTCCGCGTGCTCTCGCAGCGTACGTCCATCGGCGGTGAGCACGAATCCGTCCGCGGCACGCGCCAGCAGCTTGGTGCCGAGCTGTGCCTCCAGCGCCGCGATCTTGCGGCTGACGGTCGGATGGCTGGCGTGCAGACGCTTTGCCGCAGCGGTGAAGCTGCCGGTGTCGGCGACCGCGACGAAGGTCTTGCAGAGATCCCAATCCACTGCCGGCTCCGTACAAATCTGATGATAGGCTTGTTCAATATTGAACGATCCCCTGCGCGCCGTCCAACCCTATAGTGGCGTCAAACACGCCGGCGGCGGAGACCCGCCCGCGCGACAATCGACATGGAAGCGCTCAACCATCGGCCGGGAGGCCCTTGATGCGCGTCGTCAGGAGGATCGGATGGCACTGCCCGCTCTGCTCAAGAACAATCTGGAGCTGCCCGTGGTCGGCTCGCCCCTGTTCATCGTCTCCGGGCCGGAGCTGGTGATCGCCCAATGCAAGGCCGGCGTCGTCGGCTCATTCCCCGCGCTCAACGCCCGTCCGGTGGAAAAGCTCGACGAGTGGCTGAGCCGCATCGAGGACGAGCTCGGCGAATACAAATCGCGCAATCCCGGCAGGAAGGTCGCGCCCTACGCGGTCAACCAGATCTGCCACGCCTCCAACGACCGGCTGATGAAGGACATGGAAACCTGTGTGAAGCACAGGGCGCCCATCATCATCACTTCGCTGCGGCCGCCCGCCGAGATCGTCGAGGCCGCGCACTCCTATGGCGGGCTGGTGTTCCACGACGTCATCAACGTCAAGCATGCGCGCAAGGCCGCGGAGCAAGGCGTCGACGGCCTGATCCTGGTGTGCGCCGGCGCCGGCGGCCATGCCGGCACGCTCTCGCCGTTCGCGCTGGTGCGCGAGGTCAAGCAATGGTTTGACGGCGCGATCCTGCTGTCGGGCGCAATCAGCGACGGTTTTGGCATCGCCTCCGCGCTGACACTGGGCGCCGACCTTGCCTACATGGGCACGCGCTTCATCGCGACGAAGGAAGCCAATGCCGACGAAGCCTACAAGTCCGCGCTGACGCAGCACGCCGCGCACGACATCGTCTACACCAACCTGTTCACCGGCGTGCACGGCAACTATCTCGGCCCCTCGATCGCCGCCGCCGGGCTCGATCCGGACAATCTCCCGGTTGCCGACAAGACGAAGATGAATTTCGGCTCCGGCGGCAACATGAAATCCAAGGCGTGGCGCGACATCTGGGGATCGGGCCAGGGCATCGGCCAGATCCTGGATGCGCCGCCGGTCGCCGAGCTGGTCGACCGGATGAAGGACGAATTCGATCAGGCCCGGCAGGATTTCCTGATGCGCGCCAGCGCCTGACGGCTTGGTCCGACAAGAAAATTGGACTGACAAGACAAACGGGAGGACACCATGAAGCTGACAGCCGCGCTGACAGGCCTGTCGTTGCTGACGCTTGCCGCCGGCAGCGCCGGTGCGGACGAGATCCGGATCGGGCAGACCCTACCCTATAGCGGTCCGGCATCCGGCTTCGGCGCGATCGGACGGACGCAGGAGGCGTTCTTCGAGAAGGTCAACGCGGAAGGCGGCATCAACGGCCGCAAGGTCAAGTTCATCACGCTGGACGACGCCTACTCGCCGCCGAAGACGGTCGAGCAGACCCGCAAGCTGGTGGAGCAGGACGAGGTGCTGATGATGTTCGGCTCGCTCGGCACCGCCACCAACAGCGCCGTGCAGCGTTACCTCAACGCCAAGAAGGTGCCGCAGCTGTTCGTGCTCTCGGGCGCCACCAAATGGGCCGATCCGCAGAAGAATCCCTGGACGATGCCGGGCATGGCGGCCTACGAATCCGAGGGCGTCGTCTATGCCAAGTACATCTTGCAGTCCAAGCCCGACGCAAAGATCGCGATCCTGTCCCAGAACGACGATTTCGGCCGCGACTATGTCGCGGGCTTCAAGCGCGCACTCGGGCCCAAGGCCGCAAGCATGATCATCGCGGAAGCGAGCTACGAGACCAGCGCGCCGACGATCAGCTCGCAGCTCTCGACGCTGAAAGCGTCAGGCGCCAACGTGCTGTTTGGCGTCGTGCTCGGCAAGTTCACCTCGCAGATGGTCAAGGGCGTAGCCGAGATCGGCTGGAAGCCGGAGCTGTTCTTCGTGCCCACCTCGGCCTCCTCGATCTCGTTCCTGGAGCCGGCGGGGCTGGACAATGCGGTCGGACTGATCTCGTCGAGCAACCAGAAGGACACGATGGACCCGCAATGGGCCGACGATCCCGGCGTGAAGTCCTATTTCGCGTTCATGAAGCAATACATGCCGACCGCGGATCTCTCGAACTCCAACTATGCGGCGGGCTATCACTATGCCACGCTGCTGATGACGGTGCTGAGCGCCTGCAAGGACGATGTCAGCCGCGACAACATCTTGAAGCAGGCCGCGTCGTTGAAAGAGGTGAAGCTGCCGCTGCTGCTGCCCGGAATGAGCGTGTCGACCGGTCCGGACGACTATCTGCCGTTCCAGCAGCTTCAGCTCCGCCGCTTCAACGGCAAGAGCTGGGTGCCGTTCGGCGGCATTCTCGATGACCGGTAGAGGACGTCCCATGATCATCAGCGGCGAGCGCCGGATCGGCTATAACGAGATCCAGGCCCGCATCAGGCGGGCCGCGAGCGGACTTCGCGGGCTCGGCCTCGCCGAGGGTGCTCCGGTCGCCATGATGCTGCGCAACGATTTTGCGCTGTTCGAGGTGGTCGCGGCTTCCGCCGCGCTCGGCAGCCCGGTGGTGCCGATCAACTGGCATCTCAAGGCCGACGAGGTGCGCTACATCCTGACCGACAGCGGCGCAAAGATCCTAGTCTGCCATGCCGATCTGCTGCCGCAAATCCGTTCCGGCCTGCCAGCCGACGTCGACCTTCTCGTCGTAGCAACACCGCCCGAACTCGCGGCGACCTTCGCAATTCCGGCCGAGCTGACAAACGTTCCGGCCGGACTGACCGATTGGGATCGCTGGCGCGAGGACCATCCGGAAATGCAGGAGCCGCCCCGCCGGGCCGCAGCGATGATCTACACCTCAGGGACGACGGGCATGCCGAAGGGCGTGCGGCGCAGGCCGATGCAGCCCGAACAGGCAGCCGCCTCCGAACGGATGGGTGCGATCGCCTATGGCATCAGGCCGAGCGACAATCAGGTCGTGCTGATCAACGGGCCGATGTATCACTCGGCGCCGCATTCCTACGGCATGCTGGCGTTCCGCAGCGGCTGCACCATCGTCCTTCAGGCGCGGTTCGATGCCGAGGAGCTGCTGGCGCTGATCGAGCGCCACCGTGTCACGCATATCCACATGGTGCCAACCATGTTCGTTCGGCTGCTCCGGCTGCCCGACGCGATCAAGCAGCGCTACGACCTCTCCTCGCTGCGCTTCGTCGTGCACGGTGCGGCGCCCTGCCCGCCCGACATCAAGCGCGCCATGATCGATTGGTGGGGAATGGTCATCAACGAATATTTCGGCTCGACCGAGACCGGCATTCCGGTGTGGCATTCGGCCGAGGAGGCGCTGAAGAGGCCGGGTACGGTCGGCCGCGTTATCGAAGGCGGCATCGTCAAAATCTTCCGCGAGGACGGCAGCCTCTGCGGCGCCGGCGAGGTCGGCGAGATCTACATGCGCCAGATGGCGGTGCCGGATTTCGACTATCACGGCAAGGCCGAGGCGCGCGCCGAGGCCGGCCGCGACGGTCTCGTCAGCGTCGGCGACGTCGGCTATCTCGACGAGGACGGCTATCTGTTCCTGTGCGACCGCAAGCGCGACATGGTGATCTCCGGCGGAGTCAACATCTACCCCGCCGAGATCGAGAACGCGCTGATCGGAATGCCCGGCGTGCGCGATTGCGCGGTGTTCGGCATTCCCGACGCGGAATTTGGCGAGCGGCTCTGCGCCTATGTCGAGCCGGAGCCGGGCGCAGCGCTCTCGTCCGCCGCCGTTCAGTCGTTCCTGCGCGAGCGGCTCGCCAATTTCAAGGTGCCGAAGGACGTCGAATTCCGCGACGCGCTGCCGCGCGAGGCGACGGGAAAGATCTTCAAACGCAAGCTGCGGGAACCCTATTGGGCGGGCCACGCAGGCGCCGGCGCGTAACGAACGGCTGCGAACGGCGTTTTAAACTATGTTGCTGTTGCAAAAGGATCATGGGTGAACCATCAAATGCCGGCACGGACAAAGCCGGGATCAAAGCCATGACATCGATCGACTTCGTCGTTGCGAAAGATAACCTCGACCAGTGCAAGGTGGTCACGACCGAGCTTCCCGGCGCGGATGCGCTGCCGCCTGACGCCCTGCTCGTGAAGGTCGACCGCTTCGCCTTCACCGCCAACAACATCACCTATGCGGTGATGGGCGACGAGTTGAAATACTGGCAGCTCTTTCCCGCGCCGAACGGTTTTGGCAACATTCCGGTATGGGGCTTTGGCGAGGTGGTCGCCTCAAGGCATCCGAACGTTGCCGTGGCCGAGCGCCTGTTCGGCTATTTCCCGATGGCGACGCATCTCGTCATCGAGGCGACCGACGTGAGCAAGCGCGGCCTTCGCGACGGTGCCGCACACCGGCAGGGCGTGGCGCCGGTCTACAATGCCTATGCACGCGTCAGCGGCGATCCCGCTTACGCCGGCCGGAAGGGCGATTACCAGGCGCTGCTGCGGCCGCTGTTCATGCTGTCGTTCCTGGTCGACGACTTTCTGGCCGAGAACGACGACTTCGGCGCACGCACCGTGCTGCTCTCGAGCGCCTCGAGCAAGACCGCGTTCGGCCTCGCCCATCTGCTGCACACCCGCGGCCGCAACGTGATCGGGCTGACGTCCGCCGGCAATGTCGACTTTGTCTCGTCGCTCGGTTGCTATGACGAGGTCGTCACCTATGACGGCATTGCGTCGTTGCCATCGGATGCGCCGGTCGCCTTCGTTGACATGGCCGGCAACAGCGCGCTGCGCGCCGGATTGCATCAGCACTTCGGCGACCGGATGAAATGCTCCGTACGCGTCGGATTGACGCATCGCGCCACCGAGCCCGACGAAGGCGAGCTGCCCGGTGCAAAGCCGCGCTGGTTCTTCGCGCCCGACCAGATCCGCAAGCGCGCCAGGGAATGGGGCCCGGGCGGCATCGAGCAGCGCTTTGGCGCGGCATGGTCCGGCTTTGCGCCGCGGCTGGAGAGAAGCCTGACCGTGGTCGAGGGCCGCGGCCCCGAGGCGGTGCGGCAGGTGTTTCTCGATACGCTGAAAGGGCGTATTCCGCCGGAGCAGGGCCACATGCTCTCTCTGCTCGGGTAAACCGCTTTCGAGGCCCGTCGAACCGGTATAGCGTCGACCTCAGAGGAAACGCCGCGAAGACGGCCACGAGGTCGCGCATGCTGGACAAGACGAAAGATATATCCGTCTCGGCGCAAGCCTGGCTCGATGAGTTCGAGCGCACGCTCGGCAAGCCTGATCCGGCCGCACTCGACCATCTCTTCCTTGCCGACAGTTTTTGGCGCGATGTGCTGGCGCTGAGCTGGACCTTGCAGACGATTGCGGGCCACGACCGGATTGCCCAAGCGCTGAGGGCGCTCGCGCCACGGGCGGAGCCAGCCAGCTTCACGATCGCGCCCAACCGCGCGGCGCCACGCTGGGTCACTCGCGCTGGCACCGGCAATATCGAGGTCATCTTCAATTTCGAGACCGTGATCGGCCGCGGCAGCGGCATCGTCCGGCTCGTGCCCGATACCGGCGATGGCGACCGGCTGAAGGCGTGGACACTGCTCACCGCGCTCGATGAGCTCAAAGGGTTCGAGGAGCAACTCGGCACGTCGCGGCCGCGGGGACAGGCCTATTCGCGCGATTTCCGCGGGCCGAACTGGCTCGATCTGCGTAACGCAGCCCGCGACTATGCCGATCGCGATCCTGCCGTGCTGGTGGTCGGAGGCGGCCAGGCCGGCCTTGCGATTGCAGCACGGCTGAAGCAATTGAAGATCGACACACTGATCGTCGATCGCGAGACGCGGATCGGCGACAATTGGCGTAAGCGCTATCACGCGCTGACCCTGCATAACCAGGTGCAGGTCAATCATATGCCCTACATGCCGTTCCCGCCGAACTGGCCGACCTACATCCCGAAGGACAAGCTCGCCAACTGGTTCGAAGCCTATGTCGACGCGATGGAGCTGGATTTCTGGACCGGCACCGAGTTCGAGGGCGGCACCTACGACGACGCGAAGGGCTGCTGGACCGTCACGCTGCGGCGCGCCGACGGCAGCAAGCGCACCATGCAGCCGCGCCATGTGGTGATGGCGACCGGCGTCAGCGGCATCGCGAATGTGCCTGATATTCCGACCCTCGCCAATTTCAAAGGCACGCTGCTGCATTCGAGCCGCTACGAGGACGGCGAGAACTGGACCGGCAAGCGCGCCACGGTGATCGGCACCGGCAACAGCGGCCACGACATCGCACAGGATCTCTGCTCCAGCGGCGCCGAGGTGACACTGGTGCAGCGGTCGCCGACGCTGGTCACCAATATCGAGCCGTCGGCCCAGCTCGCCTATGCGACCTACAACGAAGGCACCCTCGAGGACAACGACCTGATCGCGACCTCGATGCCGACGCCGCTCGCGAAGAAAACCCATGTGATGCTGACCGAGCAGTCGAAGGAGCTCGACAAGGAGCTGCTCGATGGCCTGAGCAAAGTCGGATTCAAGCTCGACTTCGGCGAGGCCGGCACCGGTTGGCAGTTCAAATACCTCACCCGCGGCGGTGGCTATTATTTCAACGTCGGTTGCTCCAACCTGATCGTCGAGGGCGCGATCGGGCTCAGGCAGTTTGCAGACATCGAGAGCTTCACGGCCGAAGGCGCTCGGATGAAGGACGGCTCGATGATCGCGGCCGATCTCATCGTGCTGTCCACCGGCTACAAGCCTCAGGAATATCTGGTGCGAAAACTGTTCGGCGACGGCGTCGCCGACCGCGTCGGACCGGTCTGGGGCTTTGGCGACGGGTTCGAGCTGCGCAACATGTATGCGCGCACCGGGCAGCCCGGCCTCTGGTTCATCGCCGGCAGCCTCGCGCAGTGCCGGATCAACTCGAAATATCTCGCGCTCCAGATCAAGGCGATCGAGGAAGGGATTTTGGGGCGTGAGGCGGGCGCCGCTTAAGCCTCGTCATTGCGAGCGCAGCGAAGCAATCCAGGATCTTTCCGCGGAGACAGTCTGGATTGCTTCGCTGCGCTCGCAACGACAGTGTAGAGACGATCGCGCCGCTGAAACGAAGAAGAGGAAAACAAATGCCTGCCATTCTCGGCACCGGCGAGCACCGCTACCGCGTCGTCGAAAATTTCGCAAAGCTGCCCGACGGCTGGACGCTGACCGACGTCGCCTCGGTCGCCGTCGACAGCAAGGACCGCGTCTACGTCTTCAACCGCGGGGCCCATCCGATGGTGGTGCTGGATCGCGAGGGTAATTTCCTCCGGAGCTGGGGTGAAGGCCTGTTCTCCCGCGCGCACGGCCTGCACATCGATGCCGACGACAATCTCTACTGCACCGATGACGGCGACCACACCGTGCGCAAATGCACCACCGACGGCAAGGTGCTGCTGACGATCGGCATCCCCGAGAAGCCGTCGCCGTTCATGAGCGGCGAGCCGTTCCATCGCTGCACCCACACCGCGCTGTCGCCGAAGGGCGAGATCTACGTTTCCGACGGCTACGGCAATGCGCGCGTGCACAAGTTCACGCCCGACGGCAAACTGATGAAGAGCTGGGGCGAGCCCGGTACCGATCCCGGCCAGTTCAACATCGTGCACAACATCGCCACCGACGCAGACGGTTTTGTCTATGTCGCCGACCGCGAGAACCATCGCGTGCAGGTGTTCGATGGCGAGGGCAAGTACGAGACGCAGTGGAACAACCTGCACCGGCCCTGCGCGCTATGCTGCTGCGGTGGAGCCAAGAGTCCGACCTTTGTGATCGGCGAGCTCGGACCCGGCCTCGACATCAACCGCAACGTGCCCAATCTCGGCCCGCGGCTGTCGATCGTGGACGCCAAGGGCAACCGCATCGCGCGGCTCGGCGGCGAGAACGGGCCAGGCGTTGCCAGCGGGAAGTTTTTGGCACCACACGGCCTCGCGCTGGACTCCAGGGGCGACATCTATGTCGGCGAAGTCGGCGTCACCAACTGGAAGGCCAGCTTCGGAGACCAGGAAACGCCGGCCGTGGTGCGCGCGACGCGGTGTTTGCAGAAGCTGGAGCGGGTGCGGGAATAGCTGGGCGGGCGAGGCCGCGATGCGCTGTCGGGTCGACCGGCCTCTCCCCGGCGTCGTCCTCGCCTCCCAAATCACGGCGGTTTTGAGCGCTTTGCCACCCCGCCGCCGCATTGCTTGCACCTGAATAAGTCGCTCAACGGGCTTCACAATCCCGTCACGCTGCATGTAGTATGTCAGTACATGCTGCTTCGCAGCGTATATTGGAGGCCGGGAGCGTTACTTGAACGCACATGTCTCGCAAGGCAGTTGGCCGGTGTTGGTGCTGAATGCGGACTTCCGGCCGCTGAGTTACTACCCGCTGTCTCTCTGGTCGTGGCAGGACGCGATCAAGGCGGTGTTCCTCGACCGCGTCAACATCGTCGCGCATTACGATCAGGCGGTTCACAGTCCCACGCTGCAAATGCAGCTGCCGAGCGTCGTCTCGCTCAAATCCTTCGTCAAGCCGACCACGCATCCCGCCTTCACCCGGTTCAACGTCTTCCTCCGCGATCGTTTCAATTGCCAGTATTGCGGCTCGCCGGAAGACCTCACCTTCGATCACATCATTCCGCGCAGCAAAGGCGGCCAGACCACTTGGGAGAACGTGGTCGCGGCATGCTCGCCCTGTAATCTGCGCAAGGGCAATCTCACGCCGGCGCAGGCAAAGATGTTTCCGCGCCAGAGCGCGTTCGCGCCGACCGTGCACCAGCTCCACCGCAACGGCCGCCTGTTCCCGCCGAACTATCTGCACGATAGCTGGCTGGATTATCTCTACTGGGATACGGAGCTGGATCCGTAGGGTCGGCACAGCGCGCCTGGCCTTTCGTGCGACCTGCTCAGATCAAAAGAACGAGGACCCCTCGGGTCCTCGTTTCATTTCATGAGCGTCACGCATTCTGTGCCAGCGAATGAGCCTCGATTCGTCCGCGGATATCAGGCTCACTCAGCAAGTCGAACGGCTCCATGAGCTGCACGACATCGGAGAACGCCCTCTGGACCACCGGATCGGCCACGACAGCCCGGAATAGAGCAGCCTCGAACTGCCGGCTCTCCTCGTACCGCTCCGGGCGCTCGCCGCGCGTGGTCGGATAGGCGAAGTCGGCGCTCACGCCCATGTTCCAGGGCGCCTGAAGCAGCGCGCCCACTTCGGACATGAACGCAGCCTGGAGGGCCTCGATCGGGTCCACCTCCCCGGCGACGCGATCCAGGATGTCGCGCAGCAGCTTTGCCTCCCGCGCGGCGACCGTCATGCCCTGTCCGTAGACCGGATTGAACCGGCACAGCGAGTCCGCCACTGGGAGAATCCCGCGCGGCAGCCGCTTGAGCCGTTCGAAATGCCGCCAGCGGCTCGCATCGAACACGAAATGCCGAAGACCCCCGGGTGGCAAAAGCTTGTAGACCGCGTTGTAGACCGCCGGCGTCTTCAATTGGCGAGCAGCCGCAAGATACTCCTCCCACGTGCCTGGGCGATCCGTCGCGCCGTGGTGGGAGATCGATGTAAACCAGCGCCCGCCTTCGAGAGGAATGATCAAGCCGGCTGTCGCCGACGCGGCGGGATCGGGCAACGTGACCAGATTTTGCCAGTCGAACGAGGTTCGCCCCGGCCGCAGAACCGCGGTGGTGTAGCTGATGTCGACGCCCACGACGGTCTCCTGCAGCCGCTCCCAGCCAAGCACATCGAGCAGGCCGAGCGTCGGCGCGCCGCGGCCGGATGCGTCCACCACGAGATCCGCCTCGATCGCCGCACCAACGCCTGCGTCGTTCTCGAATTTCACCATCGGCCGGGTTGCGGCCGGCACAATCTCCGTCACGCGGCTCTGCGATTGCACTTTGACATTGGCGATCGCAGTCACCTTTCGGCGCAGCGTATGCTCGATCAGCGGCCGCGAGCCACACAGCAGCGACGTCCCGCAGTCGCGCCTTGGCAGCGCGCCGACATCTGGCCGCTCGTACTGGACGTCCTTGAAGACATTCACGGGAACTGCACCGGCGGCGGCAAGATCCTGGGCGAAACCCGGGAAAAGGGAGTCGAGGGCCTGCAGCCCACCGGCCAGAAGAAGATGCGGATGCCGATCTTGGGGAACGCCGGCGCGGGACATGATCGAAGCCGGCAGGACATCGCGTTCGAGAATGGCGACTTCCTGGAAGGCGGAAGAAAGCGCACCGGCGGCAGACAATCCTCCAATCCCCGCTCCGATGACAACCGCGCGTTGCCCAAAATGACGGCTCATATCTATTCCTTTGGTTCGATTCACCACCTTTCTGTGCGTAGACCGCACTACGGGAATGTTTCCAATCGCGGGATCTTTGTTTCGATTGCAACGGAGCGGCCGCGATGCGCGCTTCAAGGAGAAACGAACGGCGCCGTGGCGCGGGTCTATTGTGGGCCAGGAGAGTAGCGGGGGCTAGGCGTCCAGCTCACACCCCGATCGCATTCCGCATCACCACGTCCCGATAGAACGCCGCGCTCAGCTTCGGCACGCGCGCTTGGGTCTCGAAATCGACCCGGTAGAGGCCGAACCGCTTGCCGTAGCCATAGATCCACTCGAAATTGTCCATCAGGCTCCACAGGAAATAGCCGCGAACCGGCACGCCCTCGGCGATCGCACGCTGCATCTGGGTCAGGTAATTGCGCAGGAACATGATGCGGTCGAGATCGTAGACCTGACCGTCGGCGGAAACCTTGTCCTCGGACGAGGTGCCGTTCTCGCTGATATAGATGGTCTCGATGTTCCAGATTTTTGCGGCGAGACGCGGGGCCCAGTAGATCACCTCAGGGCCGACCCGCAGCCATTCCGAGTTCATGTGCGGGAACGAGGTTGGGAACGGCAGCACGCGGAAGCCCGACGCGCGCTCGGAGGCCGTGACGTAGTATTGCGGCGCGTAGATGTTAAGCCCGACGAAATCGTTCGGCGTGCCGATGATCTTCAACTCGTCAGGGGTGAATTTCGGTGCATCCGCCCCGGCATAGGCGAGGAAGCCGTCGGTGTACTTGCCCTCCAGCACCACGCCAAGAAAGCCGGCGTTGAGCTCACGCGTTGCGATCTCGGCAGCGCGGATATTTTCCGGCGTCGCGATCGCGGGCACGCAGGCCGCGATGTTTTCGGCGGCACCGACGCGGGTGCCGGCGCGCCCGGAGGCGCGGATCGCCCGCACGGCAAGCCCATGCGCCAGCGCGACGTGATGGCGCGCCTGGTTGAGCTGCGCCGCCGGCAGCTTGAGGCCGGGCGCGTCGATGCCCCAGCCATAACCGAAATTCACGAAGCGCCCGACCTCGTTCACGGTGAAGATGGTTTTGACGCGATCGGTCAGGCGTGCGGCGACGTAGGCGGCGTAATCTGCAAAAGCCTTCGACGTGTCGCTCGACTGCCAGCCGCCGACGCGATCCTGGAGCGCCTGCGGCAGGTCCCAGTGATAGAGCGTCGCATAGGGCTCGATGCCGTTCGCGAGCAGCTCGTCGACGAGCCGGTTGTAGAAATCGAGCCCCTTCGGATTGGGTTGACCCGATCCATCCGGAAACACCCGCGGCCACGCAATCGAGAAGCGGTAGGCCTTGACGCCGAGTGCCTTGATCAGCGCGACGTCGTCCTTGTAGCGGTGATAGTGCTCGTTGGCGCGGTCGCCGGTCGAGCCGTCCTCGATCTTGCCGGGCGTGTGGCTGAAAATGTCCCAGATCGATTTGCCGCGTCCGTTCTCGTCGACGGCGCCCTCGATCTGGTAGGACGAGGTTGCCGTGCCCCACAGAAAATCCTTGGGAAAGGGCGCGTGGCGATCGGCCGGTGCGGGCGTCTCATTATCTGCAGCCTTGTTGTCTGCCGCCTTGGCACCCGCCGCTGCACCAAGCGCGGCGAGCCCCGCGAGCTTCGCAAGATCGCGCCGCGAGACATCAGCTGACATCGCTATCTCCGAGCCTGCTCCATGTCGATCTGATAGGCGGAAATCCGGTCGATCTCGAATGCGACAGTGGGCGGCGATTCCGCATCGACCGGGCCGACACCGAGAAAGAATTTCGATCCGATCGCGAGATTGACGATCATGTACATGGGATCGTCGAAGCCGATCGGCACCTTGATGTCGGAGACCGGCTTGCGGTCGATGAAATAGACCAGGCGATCCTCCTCCCACAGCACACCGTAATTGTGGAACGTGCTCGAAGCGTCGCCGACCGCATAGTCGAAGCCGCAGGACTGGATCTTCTGGGTCGACGGAATCCGCCAATGCGTCGTCATCACGAGATCGCCGGGCCGCTCGCCGCGGCCTTCCAGCACGTCGACCTCCGGCGGCCAGCCGCCGTCGTCCGCCAGCATCCAGAACGCCGGCCAGACCGCATGGCCAACCGGCACCTTGGCGCGGATTTCGAAATAGCCGTGCTTCTGCGCGAATGTGCCCTGGGTCGTCAGGAGTCCCGAGATGTACTCGTTGTTGAACAGAACGGACTTCAGTTCCGGCGGCGTGCGGCTGGCGACGATCGAGAGCACGCCGTCCTTCACCTTGAACGGATCAAGCCCAAGCGGCGTCCCCGCACGCCCCGAATAGCGCGGATCAACGTAGATCTGCTGCTCGCCATTGGTGCTGGTCTTGCGCTTGAAGTCGGAGCCGTCACCGCCCCAATAGCGCGCTTCCGGCCAGGCCGCGCCGCCGGCGTAATGCGGCACCCAGCGACCAGTCGCAAGCGGATGCTCGTCAAAATCATCGTTGAAAGTCCGGCGCAGCGGCAGGAACGCGAGCAAGGCGGGATTGGCCGTCTCAAGCTTGCGGCACTCGATCATGGAGGGATCGGTGGTCACTTGCAGCGTCATCGTGCCGGGCGCGGCATCGAGATCGTCCTGCGCGACGCCCGGCGCGGGCACGGCAGACAGGCCGATCGCGACCAGAGCGCCCTTCGTCCAACTGTCGATCATCACCGCACATCGAACTTGGCAGAGAACTTGGCAGGATATGCGCAGGTTAGCTCGCCTGTCTTCGAGAGGGCAAGCACGGCCATCTGTGCGGGCGGGCGATTTCGAAAAGGTCATCTCGACCTCGCATTCAGGTCGGCCGGAAATCGCGTCACCCCGGCGCAAGATCGGCGGTTAACCGGGCCCAGTTCCGCGCGCCCCAGCTCCGCCAGAGAGGCGCCGGCGCCAAATCCTTCCGCATTCGTTACCGTCCCTTAAGCCTCCGATGGCAGTTTGGCCGGGATCCGCGGCCCTGCCCGTCCAACCGCCGATCCATCAGGTCAAGGTCGTCGCTCATGTTTGCCGAGACGCTGGAAGCGGTTCAGTCCTCGCCGTCGAAGCGGACTGCCTATATCCGCTTCGTGCTGGCGGCGCTGGCGTCGATCGCCGTCTTCAAGGCCTTCTGGTTCGCACGCTTCGGCGGCTGGACGGATCGCGAGCTCGCCGATTTCGATGCCTTCCACATCGTCGCGCAGCACGTCTGGCGCGGCGACCTCGACCAGGTCTATCATTTCGATGCCCTGCTGAAGATGCAGATGGAGGCCGCCGGCGGCGCCACCGGCTTCATGCCCTGGACCTATCCGCCGCAATACGACCTCCTGCTCGCGCCGTTCGCATTCCTGCCGGTCGGCGTCGGCTATCTCCTGTTCACCGCCGCGACACTTGCACTCTATCTCGTGACGCTCCGGGCGATCGCCGGCCAGAATTTGGCGCAGGTGCTGGTGATCCTGTTTCCGGCGATGGCGATCACCATCGGCTGCGGGCAGAACGGCTTTCTGACGGGAGCGCTGATCGGGCTGGTCTGTCTCAACGTGGAGCGGCGGCAGCTGTTGGCGGGCCTCGCGCTCGGCGCCATGGTGATCAAGCCGCACCTGGCGATTGCCGCCGGCGTCTATCTGCTGGTGACGCGGCGCTGGATTGCGCTCGGAACGGCCGCGGCCGTCGTATTGGCGAGCTCACTGCTCTGCACGCTCCTCTTCGGGTGGCAGATCTGGTTCGCGTGGCTCGGAGCGATCAGGGAATCGGCGGGCTATCTCGAGCAGGGCTTCTACCCGCTCTTCCGCATGATCTCGACCTATGCGGCGCTGTACAAAGCCGGCCTTCCCGCAAGCGCCGCCTTCTGGGGACAGACGGCCGTGGCCGGGCTGGCCTTGTTCGCCGTCCTTCTCGGTGCGGCGCGGGGCGCTTCACCGGCCTTTACGCTCGGTGCCGCCGTGATGGTATCCGTGATGATCAGCCCCTATGCGTATGATTACGATCTGCCGATGGTCGGGATCGGTCTGGCCCTGATGCTGCCCGATCTCGCCAGGATGGCGAGCCCGCGCGAGCGGAGCGTCATATACGGGCTGATCCTGTTCGCAGGAGCCTATGGGCTGTTGCAGTCGGGGCGGCTCGCGGTGCAATTCGGGCAGAAGGCCGATCCCGACCAACATTTCGCGCCCGCCCTGGGCGGCTTCGCCCTGATGGCGCTCCTGGTCCTGCTGCTGCGGCTGCTGTGGCGCGGGACGCAGCCGGCGCCCATGCTGTCGCAGGCCGCGGAGTAACGCCTCTAGGCCCGCTGCAACGCCAGCGTCACGCCGCCGAGCGTGAGCGCCATCGCCGCCCATTCGCGCAGGCCCAGCGGCTCGCCCAGGATGATCGTGGCGGAGACGACGCCGATCACGGGGACGATCAGCATGCCGGTCGAGGCCGAGGTCGGCGGCAGGCGGCGCAACGTCTCGAACCAGGTGACGTAACAGACACCCATCGGCACCAGCGTCATATAGACGAAGCAGCCGAGTCCCAGCGGAGTGATCGCGGTGATATCGGGATGCTCGAACAGGATGCCGAGGATCAGCATCGTGGCGCAGCCGAGCCCAACCTGCCAGGCGACGACCACGAGCGGCGGCATCGGCAGCGGCTTGCGGTTAAGCTCATTGCCGAGCGCGAACAGGATGGCGCAGAGCAGTGCGAGCGCGATGCCGAGCAGCTTGTCGGCGCCGAACGCAAAGCCGTTGCCGCCGAGGAGCAGCGCGACGCCGGCGACACCGAGGACGAGACCCGAAATATCCCGCATGGTCGGCCGCGTACCCAGCACCGGCCAAGCGAACAGCATGGCCCAGATCGGCATCGTATAGGCGAGCAGAGCCCCCTCGCTCACGGTCACATATTTCATCGCGACCGTGCCGAGCCCCATCCAGGCAAGGACGTTGGTGAGGGTCGCAAACAACAGCCGCGGAATCGCCTCGCGCGGAACGGCGAAGGATTCCTCCCGGCTCAGTGCCAGCGCGCCGAGAATGAGCGAGGCGCAGACGCCGGCCAGCCCGCGCGCGAATAGCGGCGGCCATTGCTGGAGCAGCAGCTTCATCAATGGCCAGTTCAGCGCCCAGCCGAACGCCGTCACGCCGAGGCAGAGAGAGCCGATCGTCCTGTCGCGCCGCGCCGAATCCATGGACAGCGCTTAGCAGGCGGGTGCGGCGCACTCCACCTCGGCTGGCGCATGCGGGCCATGGCGGACGATGGAACCGGGAACGCCGGTACCCGTTCAAATGGGAGCGGGTGGCGGTGGTGCCGCAACGCAAACGAGGGAGACGTACCATGCCCACAGCCGAGTCGGATCACGTCTACAAGATCCTGGAGCTGGTCGGATCATCCGAGACCTCCATCGAGGATGCGATCAAGAACGCGATCAGCCGCGCCGCCAAGACCGTTCGCGAAATGAAATGGTTCGAGGTGGTGCAGACACGCGGTCACATCGAGAATGGCGCTGTCCGCCACCACCAGGTGACGCTACGCGTCGGCTTCACGCTGGTGGGCTGACGCGGCAGACGCGCGCGAAGCCGTCATGCCGCGGCGACGTGGTTAACATCCGGCGATGAGAGTCGATCAAAATATCGACGACCTCATCCGGCGGACTACGGGGCTAACGCGGTGTGCACATCCGGCACATCGGCGCGCGCCAAATCCTGTCCGCCATCGCTTGCGCACTGATTTCTGAATGGCTACATCCCGAGGCGATGTTGGGGGGCCGCCGGACTTCGACGATCGGGTCCATGCGGTACGGCCTCATCGTGGGGCAATGCAGACGAGACGGCCGTGAACGAGACCATGTCGGCGGACATCCCGGGGCGCGGGGTGGACGCGCTGAGGCAGTTGCGCGCCATGACGGCCGACATCTGCGATGTCGTTCCGCTCACCACGGAGGACGACTTCCATGTCACCACCGTGACGATGATGACCCGCAATGCGTTGCTGGTCGATACCCGCGCGACCGACCAGGAATACGACCGGACGCCCGCGCACGTCGCCCGCGGTGCGATGGATCACTTTCAGATCACCCTGTGCGTCGAAGGCGAGATGCGGTTCAGCTCGGGCCGGCGCGAGGTGACGATGGGGCCCGGCGCCATCTGCCTGATCGACATGGCGCAGCCGAACCGGACCGTGTTGCGCGGCGGCGGCAGTCGTACCCGCCTGATGGCGATCATCCTGCAACGCGCCATGCTGGCACCACGGCTTGCTCATCCGGATTCGGCCACGGCAACCTTGCTGCCGTCAAACCATCCTCATACGCGCCTGCTTGCCAGCCATTACGCGGCGCTTACGCTGCCACCCGAGCCCGAGGCCGGCAGCGCCGAGGCCACGATCGAAGCGATCGCCGACATCGTTGCGGCGGCCGCCGGCGGGACCGCCGACATTGCGGCCGGCGTCGAACGCGCCGAGCGGCATCTTTATCTTGCGATGATCAAGCGCCGCATCGCGGACAATCTCGAGACCGACGCGCTCACCGCAGACGAATTGTGCCGCCACTTCCAGATCTCGCGCGCGACCCTCTATCGGCTGTTCGAGGCGGATGGCGGGCTCTCGCACTACGTAAGGGAGCAGCGCCTCAATCTCGCTTTCCGCCAGCTGATATCGCCATCCGCGGAGGACACGCGGCTGATCGACCTCGCCGTCGGCATGCGCTTCAGCAGCGATTCCACCTTCATTCGCGCATTCCGCCGCAAGTTCGGCTTGACGCCGGGCGAACTGAGGGAGCTGGCCGACAATTGGCTCCGCGAGACCGGTGCGGTCCCGACCATCGACACGGTGCTGCACCAACTGGCCCGGCGGCGCACCTCGCAGCCGTAGAGACGGTCCCGGATTTGTCCCCTGCGCGTAGTCGGGATATGACACCGATCACGGCCGGATGTTCGGCCAATCCGAGAGTGTTGCCGTGACTGATGGAATCAAGCTCGTCCTGTTCGACATGGACAACGTGCTCTGCGACTATGACAGGGCAAAGCGTGTCGCGTGCTTGGCAGAGCTGGCGGGGACGAGCAGCGCGTTCATCCACGAGGCGATCTGGGACAGCGGCTTCGAGTCGCTCGGCGATTCCGGCGCGCTCGATGCTGCGGACTATCTGCGAGGCTTCGGCGAACGCATCGGCTATCCGCTGTCGCTCGACGAGTGGGTGGAAGCGCGGCGCCGTTCGATGCAGGCAAATGCCGCGATGCTGGAGATTGTGCGCCGCCTGCGCAAGACCGTCGATGTTGCCATCCTCACCAACAACACCACGCTGGTCGCCGACCATATCGACGCGCTGCTGCCCGATCTGCGTCCGCTGTTCGGCTCGAGAATCTACGCCTCGGCCCGGTTCAATACGGCGAAACCGGACCCGCGCTGCTATCGCCGCTGCCTGTCCGAGCTCAACGCGATGCCGCAGACCGTGCTGTTCGTCGACGATCTCATGGCCAATGTTGCCGGCGCGCGTGAGGCGGGGCTGTTCGCGCATCGCCACACGTCGATGGAGGCGTTCAGGCAGGCCCTCTCGGAATATGGCCTGCTCTCGGAATATGGCCTGCTTCATGGATGAATATGCGTAACATCGTAACGTCGGTGAAGGCGTCCAGGCAGGCTCGGCCCGGGCGCGATCACCTGTCGTGGTTGGGGACCCATTCCTCCGCGGTCGAGTCCCAATGATGGGTATCGTCGAAGTGCCGCCACGGGGGCCGCTGTGGTTTGGGCTCAGCGGGTTCTTTGCGCGGTTGGGGCATGAGCGCGCCAAGCCTCATCGTCCAGTCACGGGCGCTCTGTTCCCAGTACGACCCGTTGAAGGGTGTCAGCATCGGGGCCTCCTTCAAGCAAGAAGCCTGGCCATTCTAGCACCATCGGAGGCATGTGGTGTAAGATGGTTCACGGTCCGGAATGAGTTTTTCCGCCCACTCCTTCGCCCAAGGGGCGGCCCGATGCTCAATTTCCGTACAGATAGTTCGGCAGCCACAGCGTCAGGCCGGGCCAGATGTACATGAACACCATGCAGAGGATCACGATCAGCATGTAGGGCATCATGCCGGAGAAGATCTGGTTGAGCGTGACGTGCTTTGGCGCCACGCCCTTCAGATAGAAGGCCGACATCGCCACGGGCGGCGACAGGAATGCGGCCTGGAGGTTGACGAAGACCAGCACGCCCCACAGGATCGGATCGATGTTGAAGTGCTTCAGCATCGGCAGGAAGATCGGCACGAAGATCACGATGATCTCGGTCCATTCCAACGGCCAGCCGAGCAGGAAGATGATCGCCTGCGACAGGATCATGAACTGGACCGGCGACATGTTGAGCGAGAGCACCCACTTTTCGAGTAGCGCCTGGCCGCCGAGGATCGCGAACACCGCCGAGAACAGCGCCGAGCCCACGAAAAGCCAGCACACCATCGAGGTGGTCTTGGCGGTCAGGAACACCGCCTCCTTGGTGCGCTTCCAGTCCAGCGTCCTGGCCTGGAACGCGAGCAGGAAGGCGCCGGCCGCACCCACTGCCGCCGATTCCGTCGCGGTGGTGATGCCGAACAGGATCACGGCGAGCACGACCACCGTCAGGATGCCGAGGGGCATCACGGACATGACCAGGAGCCGCAGCACCTCGAACTGCTCGGCCTCCATGGTCCAGTAATAATAGAGGAGCATGAGCGCGCAGATACCGGCGACGACGGCAAAGTAGGTATAGAACTCGGGCGGCGGTCCGGACTCCGCGGGCGCGGCCGTGGTCTTGCCCCGCAGCTCGGCACTGCCCATTTGCTGGAGCACCTCGGGCTCGTTCGTCGTGGCCCTCTCCGACCGGCTGGCGGCGCCGCCGAGCTCCTCGAGCTTTTCTTCGGCGCTCTCCTGCTGCTGGGCGCCCGCGCCGAGCGGCTGGAGCGTCTCCTCTGCGCGCGGCTGTTGCTGCGTTGCGGCCGCGACCGGCGTTTGAATGTCAGCCTGCTGGTGGATCACGACATACCACCAGGCGGCCCAGAGCGTTGCGAGCGTGAGGACCAGCGGCACCAGCGCATAGCCGAGGCTCCTCACCAGCGTCAAATAGGTGACGCGGGCGCCATCGACGCCGGCATTGACGATCCTGGCAGGCGCCAGCAGCGCCGTAACGAGCGCCGGTAGCACTTTGCGCGAATAGGCTTGCTGCAGCGTGACGATCCACGGACGGACCGGAACCTTGACTTCGCTTTCCGGAAGCTTCGGCGCAATCTTCGGATTGAGGAGTGCCCAGCCGACGATGTAGACGAGATAGAGGAAGGCCAGGAAGAAGCCCGGAAACATCGCCGCCGCGTAGAGCTTCACCACCGACTGTCCGGCCACGGCCGCGTAGACGATGATCATCACCGAGGGCGGAATCAGGATGCCGAGCGTGCCGCCGGCGGTGATGACGCCGGAGGCGAGCTTGACGTCATAGCCGGCCTTCAGCATCGGATTGAAGGCGATGACGCCCATCAATACCACGACCGCGCCGACGAGCCCGCTTGCGATGCCCCAGAACGTGCAGACAATCAGCGTCGCCACCGCGAGCGAGGCAGGCACGCGGCGGAAGGCGAGCTGGATCGAGTAGAACATCTTGTCGACCAGCGCGCCGCGCTCCATGACGTAGCCCATCAGCACGAATAGAGGGATCGAGATCAGGACGTCGTTGGTCATCGCACCATAGGTGCGCTGAACCATCAGGTCGAAGATGTGGTTGTCGCCCCAGGCTTCGCCCGCCCGGTGATAGGCGAAGAAGCCGAAGAACATGCCGAGCCCCATCAGGGTGAAGGCGGTCGGAAAGCCCATCATGATCACGACCACGATGAGGGCGAGCATCAAGAGTCCGAGTGCCGGATCGCTGATCATCCCTGCAGGTCTCCGCCCATGCCGCGCTGCCGCGCGCTTTCCTCGATGTCCTGTGCGCGTGCGATCGCTGCCTTCCGCGCCTCTTCGTCGACATGTTCGCTGTGCGCAAGCTGCTCCTCGATGACGTCGATTTCGGAGACATCGGCGAGCCGGCTCGGCCAAGTCCCCGTCTTGAGACAGAGCACGCAGCGGGCGATTTCGGCTGCCCCCTGCAGCAGCACCAGAGCGCCCGCGAGCGGAATCATGAACTTGAAGTGGTAGACCGGCGGCCCTTCGGCGGTGACATTGGAATGCTCGTTGATGCGCCAGGAATCCAGCGCATAGTCCCATCCCGCATAGACCAGCGCGGCGATGCCGGGCAGGAAGAACGCGACGTACAGCACGAGGTCGAGGCTCGCCTGGGTGCGCGGCCGCATCGAAGAGTAGAGGAAGTCGCCGCGAACATGGGCGTTCTGGGCCAGCGTATAGGCGCCCGCGACCATGAACAGGGTGCCATACAGCATGTTCGAGGCGTCGAAGATCCAGGCGGTCGGCATGTTGAGGATGTAGCGCTTGAAGACCTCGGCACAGACCAGTGCCATCAGGCCCACGACCAGCCAGGCCGCGAGCTTGCCGGTCCACGTGCTGATCGCGTCAATGGTGTACAGAAAGCGCTGCGCATTCATGTGCGTTGCCACCGCCAATCCTAGTGTCGCTGTTGTCTAGAGACAAGACAAGCGCCATCCGGGTTGCGGTCCCGGATGACGCTTCGATCGTGCGATGAGCCGGCTAGCTCTTCTTCTTGGCGTTGGGACCAAAATAGTGGGTATAGGCCATGCGGCGGCTGACCACCGTATCCTGCTCCCACTGCGTCGCCCGCTTGGCGAAGGCCAGTTGCGATTCGATGATCTCCTTGAACAGCGGGTTCTCTGCCGACTTCTTCTCGGCCACCTGGTCGAACACCTCCAACTGCTTCTGGAGGATCGTGTCCGGCGTCTTGTAGAACTTGACCTTGTCCTTGGTCTGCAGCTCCTCGTAGTCCCTGGAGTAGCGGTCGATCGCCTTCCAGGCCATGTCCTGGCCGGCCGCGTCGACAGCATTGGCGATGATCGCCCTCATCTTCTCCGGCAGCGCGTCGAACTTGGTCTTGTTGAACAAGATCTCGAACTGCTCGGCGTTCTGGTGGTAGCTCTGGAGCATGCAGATCTTGGAAACATCCGGAAAGCCGAGGACGCGATCGGATGTGGCGTTGTTGAATTCGGCCGCATCCAGGAGGCCACGGTCCATCGCCGAAACGATCTCACCACCCGGCAACGCGTTGACCGCTGCGCCGAGGCCAGTGAACACGTCGATGGAGATGCCGACGGTGCGGAATTTCAGGCCCTGGAAATCCTCCACCTTGGTCATCGGCTTCTTGTACCAGCCGAGCGGCTGGGTCGGCATCGGCCCGTATGGGAACGAGACGACGTTGGCGCCGATCGAGGCGTAGAGCTTCTCGAGCAGCTCCTTGCCGCCGCCATAGCGGTGCCAGGCGAGCAGCATGTTGGCATCCATGGCATAGCCCGGACCCGAGCCCCACAGCGCCAGCGCGTTCTGCTTGCCATAGTGATAGGCGAGCACGCCGTGCCCGCCGTCGAGCGTGCCCTTCGACACCGCATCCAGCAGGCCGAAGGCCGGCACCACAGCGCCGGCGGGAAGCACCTCGATCTTGAGGTCGCCGCCGGTCATGTCGTTGACCTTCTTGGCATAGTCGAGCGCGTATTCGTGGAAGATGTCCTTGGCCGGCCAGGTGCTCTGCCAACGCATGCTGATCTGCCCCTGCGCCAGCGCGATGGTTGGCGCGGCGACAGTGGCGGCCGCCCCTGCTGCGGCCGTCCTGAGAAAACGGCGACGCGTCGACGCGCCGTCCTTGCTCGTCCTCGTCATGATGTCCTCCCTCAGCGCGATCCGTGACGGATCGCCCCTTTTTTGTAGGGAGAAGACAAGGACTTGCGCCGGACTTTGGCAAGAAAGTTCCTGACGATGCGACGCTACGACGCGGCGGGCGTGCAGGACGCCGCCAACTCGCCTGTTCGAATTATTCCTCGCCTGTCGGATTAAATTAAGCGGCAGCGTAAAGGCGCCTGCTTGGCGCGCTGCACCATTACGCCAAATGGCACGCCACGAAGTGGCCGCCCGCCCCTTCCTTCAACACAGGCGCGCTTTCCGCACAGCGCGGCTGGGCGATCGGGCAGCGGGTGTGGAAGTGGCAGCCGGATGGCGGCTTCATCGGGCTCGGCACGTCGCCCTTCAGGCGAATGCGTTCACGCTTGAGCTTGGGATCGGGCACCGGCACCGCCGACAACAGCGCCCTGGTGTAGGGATGCTGCGGATTGCGGTAGAGATCGCTCGCTTTCGCCAGCTCGACGATCCGCCCGAGATACATCACGGCGACGCGGTCGGAGATGTGCTCGACGACCGACAGGTCGTGCGCGACGAACAGATAGGTGAGGTTCAGCTCGGCCTGGAGATCCTCCAGCAGATTGATCACCTGCGCCTGGATCGACACGTCGAGCGCGGATACCGGCTCGTCGCAGACGATCAGCTTCGGCTCGACCGCGAGCGCCCGCGCGATCACGATGCGCTGGCGTTGGCCGCCCGAGAATTCGTGCGGGTAGCGGCGCATGTGCTCGGCCTTGAGGCCGACCTTCACGAGCAGGCTGGCGACGCGCTCCTCGCGCTCCTTGGCCGACGACCCGAGCTTATGGATGATCAGGGCCTCACCGAGGATGGCGCCGACCGTCATACGCGGATTGAGCGAGGCGAACGGATCCTGGAACACGAGCTGCATGTTCCGCCGCATCGCGCGCAAATCATTGCCGCCGAGCTTGCGCACGTCCTGGCCGTCGAACACGACCTCGCCGTCGGTCGGCTCGATCAGGCGCAGCACGCAGCGGCCGGTGGTGGACTTGCCACACCCGGATTCGCCGACGAGGCCGAGCGTCTCGCCGCGATTGACTGAGAACGAGACCCCGTCCACCGCGTAGACGCTGCCGACCTGGCGCGACAACAGGCCGCCGAGCACGGGGAAATATTTCTTCAGGCCGCTGACGCGGAGCAAGGGCTCGGTCATGCCGTGCCTCCCAACTGCGTATCTCCCAAATGACAGGCCATGCGATGGCCGGGCGCGATCTCGCGCAGCAGCGGCTCCTTCTCGGTGCAGATGTTCATGGCAAACTTGCAGCGCGGGGCGAAGCGGCAACCGACCGGCGGATTGATCAGGATCGGCACCGAGCCGCCGATCGCTTCGAGCCTTGTCTTGTGCTCGCTGTCGAGATCGATGCGTGGGATCGAGCGGATCAGGCCCTGTGTATACGGATGACCGGGATTGCCGAAGAGGTCGTCGACGAGCGCTTCCTCCACCACCTTGCCGGCATACATCACGACGACGCGCTGCGCGGTCTCGGCGACGACGCCCATGGCGTGGGTGATCAGCATCACCGCCATGCCGAAGCGCTCCTTCATGTCCTGCAAGAGGTCGAGGATCTGCGCCTGGATGGTGACGTCGAGCGCGGTGGTGGGCTCGTCGGCGATGATCAGCTTCGGCCTGCAGGCGAGCGCCATCGCGATCATCACGCGCTGGCGCATGCCGCCTGAGAACTGGTGCGGATAATTGTGCACGCGGCCTTCGGCGTTGGGGATCTGCACCAGCTTCAGCATCTCGATGGTGCGCTCGAGCGCCTGCTTCTTCGTCACCGCTTCATGGCGGCGCAGGCTCTCGGCGATCTGCTCGCCGATGGTGAGCACCGGATTGAGCGAGGTCATCGGCTCCTGGAAGATGAAGCCGATCTCCTTGGCCCTGATCTCGTCGAGCTGACGGCTCGTCAGCGGCACGAGATCGCGGCCCTCGAAGATGATCTGGCCCGCCGCGATGCGGCCGGGCGGCATGGCGATCAGCTTCAGGATCGACATCGCGGTCACGGTCTTGCCGCAGCCGGATTCGCCGACGACACAGAGCGTCTCACCCTTGTTGATGGAGATGTCGACACCGTCGACGGCCTGCAGGATGCCGTCGTCGGTCGAAAAGTGGGTTTTCAGCCCTTTGATTTCCAGCAGCGGCGCCATCAGATCACCCGTCGCGCATCGAGCGCGTCACGCAAGCCGTCTCC
The DNA here is from genome assembly GCF_029953005.1 of Bradyrhizobium sp. Mp27. Lineage (NCBI taxonomy): Bacteria > Pseudomonadati > Pseudomonadota > Alphaproteobacteria > Hyphomicrobiales > Nitrobacteraceae > Bradyrhizobium > Bradyrhizobium sp. Mp27. Next base: position 64,618 of record NZ_JASAUS010000025.1, read on the forward strand.
GATGAAGTTGATGGCGACCACCGCGATGAAGATCGCGCCGCCCGGGAACAGCGCCCAGTGCGGGCCGATGTCGAGGAAATCCTTGGCGTCGTACAAGAGCCGGCCCCACGTCGGCGTATCCGGCGGAAAGCCGAGGCCGAGGAAGGACAGCGTCGATTCCGCGATGATGGCGGCAGCGACGTCGATGGTGCCGGCGATAATCACCGGACCGAGCGCATTGGGCAGGATGTGCCGCACCACCTGGCGCACTGGACTTGCGCCGAGCGCACGGGCGGCCTCGACGAACTCCTTCTCGCGGATCGACAGGAACTGCGCGCGCACCAGCCGCGCGACCGGCATCCAGCGCAAGCCGCCGATCACGAGCACGATCAGGATGAAGATGCCGCCCTCGGGACCGAACATCTGCTTCAGCCCGTCGCGGAACAGATAGATCAGCAGCAGCAGCAGCGGCAGTTGCGGCAGGGACAGGAAAAGATCGGTGAGCCACATCAGGCCGTGGCCGAGCGCCCCGCGCGACATGCCGGCGAGCGCGCCGATCAGGACGCCGATAAAGACCGAGACCAGCATCGCGGCAAGGCCGACCGCGAGCGAGATGCGCCCGCCATAGATCATGCGGGCCAGGATGTCCTGCCCGAGATCGTCGGTGCCGAACGGATGGGCGAGCGACGGCCCCTGCATGCCCGCCACGATATCGATGTCATCGATCTTGACCCGCCAGACGAAGGGGCCGGCCACCACCGCCAGGATCAGAATGAGGAGCAGAAACGCACTGACCACGGCGAGCTTGTGGCGGCTGTAGCGCCGCCACATCTCGCGCCTGGGCGAGTAGACGCGCCGCTCAGCGGAGGGAGATGCGAGGGTCAAGCCAGCCATAAAGGACGTCCGCGATGAGATTGAACAGCACGACGAGGCACGCGAAGACGAAGGTAACGGCCATCACCACCGGCGTGTCGTTGGAAAGGATGGAGGAGATCAGCAGCGAGCCGATGCCGGGGATGCGGAAGATCTGCTCGGTGACGATGGCGCCGCCGAACACGGCCGGCATCTGCAGCGCAATCAGGGTGACGACCGGGATCATGGCGTTGCGCATGACGTGCTTGACGATGACCTTGGCCTGCCCAAGCCCCTTGGCGCGCGCCGTGGTGACATAGTCGAGCCGGATCACGTCGAGCATCGCCGAGCGAACGAACCGCGTCATCGACGCCGCCTGAAACAGACCGAGCACCGCCACCGGCATGATCGCCTGCCGGATCATCTCCAGCACCCAATGGATGCCGGTGCCCTTGATGTCGGTCGTATAGACGAAAGGCAACCAGTCCAGCGTGACCGAGAAGATCAGGATGAACAGGATGCCGGTGAAGAAGGTCGGCAGCGAGAAGCCGACGAAGGCGAGCGTGTTGGCGATCTGGTCGAACAGCGAATAGGGCTTTGTCGCCGCATAGACCCCGACCGGGATCGCGATCAGGAGCGCCAGAATCTGCGCCGAACCGATCACGTAGAGCGTCGCCGGCAGACGCTGGAGGATCAGCGTATCGACGTTCATGCGGCTGACGAAGGAGAAACCCCAGTCGCCGTGCACCATGGCGTTGAGCCAGTGCAGGTAACGAAGGTAGATCGGATCGTCGAGGCCGAACTTCGCCCGAAGCGCGAGAGCGACTTCGGGCGGCACGTTCGGATTGGTCGCCAGTTCCGAGAAGGGATCGCCGGGTGCCAGGGCAAGCACGACGAACAGCACCAGGGAGATGCCAAGCAGACTCGGAACGGCGATCAGCAGACGACGCAGGACATACTGACTCATAAAGGACGATCCCGGTTTAGGCCTGCGTGATCATTCCTCCCGGTACCAGTCGAACAGATTGTCGGTCTCGTTCGCCCAGCCGGAAACGACCGGCCGCAGATTGTTGGCGGCCGCCTCGACCTTCAGGCGGTGCTGCACCGGGATGAACACGGTGTCCTGGTACATGAGGTCATTGGCCTTGATGTAGAGCGCCGCACGCTTGACCGGATCCATCTCGCCGTCCGCGGCCTGGATGGTCTCGTCGTACTCCTTGTTGACCCAGCGCGGGAAGTTGGTGCCCTGCCACTTGTTCTCCTTGGTGGCGACGAGGTTCGAAAGGTAGCGACGCATGTGCTGCGACGGATCGGGCTGGCTTAGCGGGATCTGGAACATCTCCATGTCGGCGTAGAACTTGGAATAGGTGTCGGGATTGCCGACGTCGGAGGAAAAGAACACGGAAGCGACGACCGATTTCAGCTCGACGTCGATCCCCGCCTTCTGGCAGGCCTGCTTGACGATCGCCTGTGTCTTCTGGCGCGGGCCGTTGATCGAGGTCTGGTAGAGGAGCTTCAGCTTCTTCCCGTCCTTCTCGCGGATGCCGTCGGCGCCCGGCTTCCACCCGGCCTCGTCGAGGACCTTCGAGGCCTTCTCCACGCTGAACTCCCACGTGGTGTTCTTGGACACGAATTTTTCCGGCCCGTTGAGGAAGTTGGCGGTGGTGCGGCCGGCGCGGCCGTAGATCGCCTTCTTGACCGACTCGCGATCGATCAGCAGCGAGAGTGCCTTGCGCACCGCGGGATCGGAAAACAACGGATGCTTGGTCTTCATCGACGAGCGTTCGCCATCGACCTCGGTGTTGGGATCGGTGAAGTTCAGTGCGATGAACTCGGTGTCGCCGCCGACCGCGTAGACGGTCTTTCCCTTGCCGCCCTTCTCCAGGCGCAGCAGCACGTCGTCCTCGACCTGGATGTTCCAGCCGAAATCATATTCGCCGGTCTGAATCACCGCGCGCGCGGCAGAGACCGCGTCGCCGCCGCCCTTCATCTCGACCGAATCGAAATAGGGACGGTTCGCCATGTGATAGTCGGGATTGATTACGCCGCGGACGAGATCGCCCGGCTTGAACTCGACGAACTTGTAGGGGCCGGTGCCGACCGGCGAGAGGTTGGTCGGCGCCTCCCGCGATTTGGACCCCATATAGTCCTTGAACAGATGTTTCGGGATGATGGTGTTGGGCGCCCCGACGAAGGCGTCGGCCCAGAACGGCGTCGGCTTGTTAAAAAGGATGCGAACCGTGAGGTCGTCCACCTTCTCGACCGTGATGTCGCGGAGCGTCGCGATCGTCAGGGCGGAGGTCGCCGGATCCTTGGCATATTCCCAGTTGAACACGACGTCGTCGGCCGTGAACGGCGTGCCGTCATGCCATTTGACGCCGGGTTTGAGCTTCCAGGTCACCGACTTGCCGTCGGCGGCGAGGCCGCCGTTCTGGATCGAGGGAATTTCGGCCGCCAGAACCAGCTTCATGTTGCCGTCGGGATCCCAACAGGCGAGGGGCTCGTAGAACAGGCGCGCGCCGTCCTGGTCCTTGGTGCCGGTGGCGAAATGCGGATTGAGCAGGGTCGGACCCTGCCACCACAGCAGCTTCAACGCACCGCCGCCGCCGCGCTTGGTCGGCTTGTAGGTCGAGGCGCCTTCCGCCATGGCGACGCCACCGAGCGCGAGGATCTGGTTGGCGAGGGGTGCGGTGAGGCCGACCGCGGCCATATGCTTGATGAAGGAACGGCGATCCATCCGCCCGTCCTTCACGTCACCGATCATCGAACGCAGTTCTTTATCCAGCATGGTTGTCCCCCGTCTGGTTCCCGTATGGATGCAGGCAGCCGCAACCGCGGCCACCGGGTTTTTGCTGGCGGTAGATGGCACACCGAATAGGCCGCGCGTCAACTACGACCATGCGTATGCAAACGGTGTTCTGGCTGTCTGTTGGGCAAAACTCTGTTCCGCAGCCCAAGCGTTCGGCAATCCGGCGCTAAAACGCGCCGGAATCCGCGCTGCACTGCGGAAAATTTGTTCGCGGCATCAGACGAAGTATCGAGGCGAAATTCTACGCCACGGACATGGTCAGCGGCGGCGCGACGTGGTCCGGCAGCGGACAGACGTAAGGTGTCTTCGCGGTCCGCTTCTGCAAGTCCGCTTTCGCGGCCTTGATCAGCTCCGGATCCGTCAACGCCTTGATGCCAATCCCGGCCATCGCCTTGGCCGCCTGCACCATGGCCTTGTGAGCGTGTCCGCTCTTGCCCTGCGCCACTACCTGCCAGGTGTGGAACGGCGTGCCGATTGCAACCGTGGGTGCGTGAACCTGCACGGTTGGCACCACCCAGCTCACGTCGCCGACGTCGGTCGAGCCGACCAGCGGGTTGCGCTTGGCATCGAGCGGCACCAGGAAGTCGGCCAGCGGCCGATCGGTCGGCTCCATGCCGATCGCGTAATAGACCGACGCGATGTCCTTGTCGCTCAGCGTGGCGCGGATCTGGCTGGCAAAGCCCTTGTCGGCGTCGTCGAAATGCGGTGGCCCCAGCTCTTCCATCACCCGGTGCAGTGCCTGCTCCAGCGGCGTATTCGGCAGGATGTTGGAGACCGCGGAGATGATCTTCATCTCGACCTTGGTCTCGGTCATCAACGCCGCGCCTTCTGCGATCTTGCTGACGCGTCCGACCAGCTCGTTCATGCCCGGCAGATCACGGGCGCGGATCGAATAGCGCACGCGCGCATGCGCCTGCACCACGTTGGGGGCGATGCCGCCGGTGTCGAGCAGGGCGTAATGCACGCGGGCGTCGCTCGGCATGTGCTCGCGCATGTAGTTCACGCCGACATTCATCAGCTCCACCGCATCGAGCGCGGAGCGGCCGAGATGCGGCGAGGCCGCCGCATGCGAGGTGCGGCCGGTGAAGATGAAATCCGCGCGCGTATTGGCGAGCGACGGCGTCACCGCGACTTCCCAGAAGCTGTGCGGATGCCAGGTGATGGCGATGTCGGCGTCTTCAAACGCGCCCGAGCGCACCATGAACGCCTTGGCTGCGCCGCCCTCTTCCGCCGGGCAGCCGTAATAGCGCACGCGGCCGGGCACCTTGTTCTCGGCGAGCCAGTCCTTCATCGCGGTCGCGGCGAGCAGCGCCGCGGAACCAAGCAGATTGTGGCCGCAACCATGACCGTGGCCGCCGGTCTCGACCGGACGGTGCTCGGTGACGCCGGCCTCCTGGCTGAGGCCCGGCAGCGCGTCGTATTCACCCATGAAAGCAATGACCGGACCGCCCTCACCCCACTCGCCCATCACCGCGGTCGGGATGCCCGCGACGTTCTCGGTGATGCGGAAACCCTGGTGGCGCAGCTCGGCGAGATGCTCGGCGGCGGACCGCGCCTCGGTGTAGCACACCTCGGGCATGCCCCAGACCCTGTCGCTGAGGTCGATGAAACGCGCCTTGATCGTGTCGACGCCACGCCAGATGTCGCTGCGATTATCCATGCTTCGGTCCGTGATCTCTTGGTCAAACGAAGCGGCAATGGTTAGCAGCTTCATTGCACCCCGCCTAGCACGTCGCGGGACAGCAGCCATGCGGCCGGTGCTGGATCGCGCGGCCGCTTGCCACCTGTACGGGCGTCCTGTGCCTGTCGAAGATTTCACGCGGCGATCTCCGGAATAGTTGGGAACGAGGCTTTCAAGACGGCCTCCTCCAGCCTAAATTATCAGTGCTTCGCGCGTCGTTCCGCCGGCCAAGGCGGAGCAATGCTCTCAGCCAGGAGAACTCCATGCCCGCCCTGACCGAATGGAGAGTGCCGCCGGCCAATCAGCCGCGCGCGAGCGATTACGGTTTCGATCTCGACCGCTCGCTCGCGTCCGTCGTCGGCCTGCACGCCATCATCCCGCCCGACGCTTTCAGTGCCGAAACGCTGGGCACCGAACGCGCCGGCAACGGCGTCGTGATCGACAACGGGCTGGTGCTCACCATCGGCTACCTCATTACCGAGGCGGAATCGGTGTGGCTGCATCTCGCCGACGGGCGCGTCGTCGAGGGGCATGCGCTCGGTTTCGATTCCGTCAGCGGCTTCGGCCTCGTGCAGGCGCTCGGTCACCTGGACGTCGAACCCTTGCCGCTCGGCAACTCGGCGAAAACAAGGGTCGGCGACCGTGTCGTAGTCGGCGGCGCCGGCGGGCGCACGCGATCGGTCGCGAGCCAGATCGTGGCCAAGCAGGAATTCGCCGGCTATTGGGAATATCTGCTGGACGAGGCGGTCTTCACCTATCCCGCGCATCCGAACTGGGGCGGCACGGCCCTCCTGAACGAGCGCGGCGAGCTGATCGGCATCGGCTCGCTGCAGCTCGAGCGCGAACGCGACGGCAAGGCCGAGCACGTCAACATGATCGTGCCGATCGACCTGTTGAAGCCGGTGCTCGACGACCTGCGCAAATTCGGCCGCGTCAACAAGCCGTCTCGCCCCTGGCTCGGGCTCTATTCGACCGAAATCGACAACCGCCTGGTCGTGATCGGGATCTCCTCCAACGGCCCCGCCGCGCGCGCGGAGCTGAAGACCGGCGATGTCATCCTTGCGGTGGACGGCGAGGAGGTGACGAGCCAGACCGCCTTCTACAAGAAGATGTGGGCGCTCGGCGCCGCCGGCGTCGACGTGCCGCTGACCGTGCATCATGAAGGTGTCACCTTCGACGTCACGGTGACGTCGACCGACCGCTTCAAGCTCTTGAAGGCGCCGAAGCTGCACTGACGAGATCGAACCGACATCAGGCAAGGAAAGCGGCGATGAGCGAGGCCGTCGTTGACGACATCGTGACCGTGCTGCCGCCGCTGCTCAACGCGCTGGAAGCACTCGGCTTCTTCACCCGGCATCTGCATCCGCCGGCCTTTGCCTCGGTGATGAATGCGATCGGCGCGCCCGACGCGGCGCTGCAGGCGGCGCACGCTGCGATCGGCGCCTGGCCCGAGCAGTTCACCGGGCTGCGCGAGCGGCTCGACCGCGCCTGCAACGAGACGCTCGCCGCCTTTGCCGGCATACGCGACGTCGAGCGCGGCAATGGCGATCTCGTCGCGGTCTTCCGCGCGCTGCGCCATCTGCCTCGTGCACAGGAGGCGCTGTATCCGCTGTCGACCCAGTTTCCGCCGGTGAGCAGCTTCTTCCTCAACGCCGCCAATCGCGAGAATGACGATCTGCTGGCGCGGCTGGAAGCCGGCGCGGGCGAACACACCGGCATCTTCCACGACCACAACGAGCCCGGCAGCCGCGGCGGCTTCTCGGTCTATGTGCCAGAATATTACTCGCCGGAGCGCGCCATGCCGCTGGTGATGGCGCTGCATGGCGGCAGCGGCAACGGCCGCGGTTTTCTCTGGAGCTGGCTGCGCGATGCCCGCAGCCTTGGCGCGATCCTGGTGGCGCCGACCGCGACCGGCCCGACATGGGCGCTGATGGGCGACGATAGCGACACGCCGAACCTCATGCGCATCCTCGACACGGTGCGCAGCCGCTGGACCATCGACGGCGCGCGCCTGCTGCTGACCGGCATGAGTGACGGCGGCACCTTCTGCTACGTCACCGGGCTCGACGGCGCCTCCCCCTTCACGCATCTCGCGCCGGTGTCGGCGACGTTCCATCCGCTGATGGCGGAGATGGCGGACGCCGTGCGCCTGCAGGGACTGCCGATCTTCATCACCCACGGCAAGCTCGACTGGATGTTTCCGGTACAGACCGCGCGCCAGACGCGGGCGGCCCTCTCCGCCGCCGGCGCCGACGTCACCTATCGCGAGATCGACGACCTCAGCCACACCTATCCGCGCGAGATCAACGCCGGGCTGCTGGAGTGGCTGAACCGTGGATGAACGGGTCGTCCTTATCTGCGCCGTACTGCCGCGGAACCATCACTACGGGCCGACGTTATCGCCCGCCACCGGAGGTTCGCAGATGCAGACGTTTTTCGGAATGATTTTGGGCGCGCTGCTGCTCGGTTGCGGCGTATACGTCTATGACTCCATGCAGACGTCGTCGGTCGCCAATGGCGAGGTCGCGACGACCAATCGCACCATCGTGAACTGGGACGTCGCCAAGGCCGATTGGGATGCGCTGCGCGATCGCGCGCACAGGGACTGGGTCCGCATTTCGTCGAAGTAACGACGCCGTATCACGAACAAGGCGCCGTCGCGGGTCCGCGGCGGCGCCTTTGCGTTGACGGCGATCGATGCGGTCGCGTCAGTTCATCTTGGCCTTGCGGGCATCGGCGATGACCTGCTCGAACTCGGTCATGCTGAGCACGCCCGGCACGCGGTACTTGCCGACGATGAAGGAGGGAGTACCGCTGAAGCCGAAGGCTTCGGCCTGCTCGTTGTTGCGCTTGAGGACGGCGTCGATGTCCTTGGCGCGGTCGGTGAGATCGCGCTTCAGGCGGTCCATGTCGACGCCGGCGGCCGCGAGCAGCTCGTTGATGCGCGGCTCTGTCAGGCGCGAGCTGACACCCATCATGGCGTCATGCGCCTGATGGTATTTGTCCTGGAATTTTGCCGCGAGCGCGATCCGCGCCGCGGTGACCGAGACCGGCCCGAGGATCGGCCAATCCTTCATCACCAGCCTGACCTTGCCGTCGTCCTGGACCACCTGGCGCAGCTCCGGCTCGAGCTTGCGGCAATAGGGACAATTGTAGTCGGACCATTCGATGATGCTGATGTTGCCGTCGGGATTACCGGCCACGGGAACATCGGGGTCGCGCAGCACTTTGGCTTCGGTCAGCACCTCGTCATCGGCGGCGGCCGCGCGCGCAGAGGTGATCCGACCTGCCGCAAGGGCCCCCGCCCCGATCAGCGTCAGCGCCGCACGCCGCGTCGCCACGAGGCCCTTGTTCCTGAATCCAGCCATATCTCGCCCCGTTTCGGTCCCATCGCTGCAAATACGGTTCGCGACCGGGAACTGTTACGCGTCATATAGAGCGTTGCGGGCGCGATGTCATCGCCATGCTATGCGCGGATCGCCGCCGGCGCTGGCGAAGCCGCCGCGCGGGGCAGCATCGCCATCAGCGTCGCGGTCATGGTGGCGATCAGCGTGGTGTTGCCCTCGTGCTCGGCAAAGGCCCTGGCCTCGCAGAAGGTCAGCGTGCGGCCGGGCTTGACCACCTCGGCCTTGAAGACGAAGCGCGTGCCGCGGGCGGGTGCCAGCAGCGTGGTCTTGAACTCGACGGTCAGGATGTCGGCCTCGCGCGGCATCAGGCTGAAGGCGGCGACGCCGCAGGCATTGTCGAGGCCCGCCGTGATGATGCCGGCATGGATAAAACCGTTCTGCTGCGTGAAGGCCGCCGAATGCAGCATGGCCAATTCGACCTCGCCCGGCGCGAGGCGGACGATCACGATGCCGAGCGTGCGCATCGCCGGCTGGCCGTCGAACATGGCAACGGCAGCAGCGCGATAGCCCGGATTTTTCGGCTCGAACGTGGCCATGGCTCAGGCTTCGGCCGGCTCGGCAAGATGCTGCAGAGCGACCGCGCGGATCGCATCCGTGAACGGCGCCGACTTCCGCTGGCTGCGGTCCATGTGCACGCCGGTGATGTCGCAGAACGCGGCGATCTCGCCGGTCTCGGCATTGGTCATGTCGTGCCGGAAGCGGATCGACTTGTCGCGGACCTCCAGCAAATGGCTGCGGATCTCGACGATGTCGCCGGCGAGCAGCTCCCGCCTGTAGGTGATGTTCTGCTGCACGGCGGCCATGCCGCGGCCGGAAGAGCGCAGATAGCTCGGCGTCAGCCCGAGGCGGGCGAACAGATTCCAGTTGGCCTCGTCGAATTTGCCGACATACCACATGATGTTCATGTGGCCGACATGATCGCACTGCCACGGATAGACCGTGCCGCGATAGGTTGCCTCCTGCATCGCAATTCCTCCTGCCGTTTTTCCGCCTTCTGATCATTGATACGGTAGCGTATCAGCGCCTCCGCGCGTTAGCAATACGGTACCGTATCAAGAACCGGTGAGGCTTCCTTCATGAACGACGGCAAGGGCGATGTCTGGGTCGAGGCAGGGTTTACCGAGCTCGCCCGCTCGGGGGTCGAGGGTGTCAGGGTCGAGGTGCTCGCCAAGAATCTCGGCGTCACCAAGGGCGGCTTCTACCGCCGCTTCGCCGACCGTGCCGCGCTGCTCGATGCCATGCTGGAACGCTGGCGCGAGGGACGTGCGGCGTCGATCGCGCAGCAGACAAGCCTCGATGGGCAAGAGCCCCGCGAGCGTCTGAAGGCGGTGATCCAGCTTTATTCCGAGCGGCTCAATCCGGAGGGCATGGCGATCGAGCTCGCGATCCGGCAATGGGCCCGCTCGGACGAAAACGCCGCCACGGCGGTCGCGAGCGTGGACGCGGCACGGCTCAAGCACGTCGCCGAGCTCTATCGCGCGACCGGCCTCGAGGCCGAGGCGGCCGAGGCGCAGGCCTTCCTGTTCTATTGCTTCATCTTCGGCCAGAGCTTGCTGTTCGTCGAGCGCGGTCCGCGCAAACGCTCGCAGCTCGTGGCGAAGTCGGCCGAGAAGCTGCTCGACTAGCGAAATGGCCGGAGCTTTGCTCCGGCCATCGCATCATGTCGAAGCTCAGGCGGCGCCCTTCAGCTTCTTGTTGCACTCGCTGTAATAGCCGCCGCCCTTCTCGATCCACTTCATGCCGCCATTGCCGTTGGTGGTCTTGTTGGCGTTGTACTGGTCGACGCAGGTGTGGAGGCGCGCCTTGCCGGCGGTCTCCTTGGCGTATTTCGGGTCGACCGCATTCGGATAGATCGCGGGTCCGGCCGGCAGGGTTGGCGCGGCAGCGGGAGCCGCCTCCTTCTTCGCCTGCTTCGGCTCGGCCGGCGCCGCCGGAGCGGCCGCGGTCGGCGCCGCGGCAGGCGTCGCATCCGCACCGCACTGGGCCTTGCGGAAGTCATTCCACTTCGTGGTGCCGAGCGAGCCGTCCTTCTTGGCGGCCTGGTATTTCGCGCTGCACTCTTGCGAGGTCAGCGCCTGCGCCGGCGCGCTCGCGACCAGCGCGGCAAAGCCCGTCAATGCAACCGCACACAGCAATTTTGATTGAATGGTCATCCTTGGTCCTCCTCCTTGGTCTTCCCCGACGGAAGCGAAACGAGGATTGCTATCCTAGCGTGCCGCCCGGCCGCGACAAGGAAGCGATGGCTCCTGCCGCCAAAATATAGTGATCCCCCCGGCTCGGATTATTCATGTCGCGTTCAGCAAGGCGAGCCGACGTTCCCAACCCTCCGCAATCTCGCAAGAGTGCACCACCATGACCTTCACGTCACGCCTCGCCATCGTCGCCCTGACCTCCCTGCTCGCCACCGGCACCGCCTTCGCGCAGACCGCCGCGCCGGCTGCCAAGACCGACGCCAAGACCACAACTGCCGCCGCCCCCGCCGCCGACAAGAAGGCGCCGAAGGAGCGCTCGGCCGAATCGCTCGAATGCTCCAAGCAAGCGGACGCCAAGGCACTGAAGGGCAAGGAGCGCAAAAAATTTCGCCGTGAGTGCATGAAGGAAGCGAAGGCCGGCACCGCCGCTCCCGCCGCCCCCGCCGCCCCCGCCGCCGACAAGAAGTAAATCCGTCACACTACGGCTCGGCGAGCATCCGTGAGAGGCGCGCGCATTGCGGCATGACGAGGCTGCAATTGTGTGCCTCTCGCTGATTTGCGATAAGGTGGCGTGAAGCAAATCACCGCCTCCCTGCCGTTCGAATGGCCAAGCCGTGCCAAGATCTTGAGCACGGTGGAGACGCTCGTCATCGGCACCGCCGGCGGCCTCGTGTTTCTGGTCGCCGGACTTCCCGGGGGACTGATCTCGGGCTCGATGATCGCGGTCGGGATCGCCGCGATCGCCGGCCGCCAGCTGGCGCTGCCGCCGATCCTGACCCAGACCGTGCTGGTGCTGCTCGGCATTTCACTTGGCTCGGTCGTCTCGCGCCATCTGCTGCAACAGGTCAGCGCCTATCCCCTCACCATCGGCCTGCTTGCGCTCGCCACCTTCTGCTCGACCTTCGGCTCGAGCTATTACCTCCAGCGCATCCATGGCTGGGACCGCACCTCGGCCTTCCTCGCCGGCAGCCCCGGCGCGCTATCGCAGATCACGATCCTGGCGGTCGAGCGCGGCGCCGACCTGCCCGGCATCGCGGTGGTGCAGACCATGCGCGTCATCATCCTCACCGCGGCGCTGCCGATGGTGCTCGCGTTCGCGGGCGTGGCGCCCTCCGTCGCGCCGTCGCTGACGACGACGATCGCCTCGCCGCTCGAGCTCGTGGAGCTGGTCGCGGCCTCGCTGGCCGCAGCGCTCCTGCTGCGGCTGATCAAGTTTCCGGCGAGCTGGATGTTCGGCGCGATGATCGCCTCCAGCGTGCTGCATGGCGCAGACTGGGTCGAGGGCGGCCTGCCGAACTGGGTGCGCGGTGTGGCGCTGATAGGCATCGGCGCATTGATCGGCGGCCGTTTCGCGCGGATGCGGATCAAGACGCTCGCCGGCCACATCCATGCGGCGCTGGGCTCGTTCGCCGTGGCCATCGCCGTCTCCGCCATCTTCGTCGGCATCGTCGCGCTCACCACGCAGGTGAAATTATCGGATGTCGTCGTCGCCTTTGCGCCGGGCGCGATGGACGCGATGCTGGCGCTCGCGCTCACGCTGCACATCGACCCGATCTTCGTCGGCGCCCATCATTTGTCGCGCTTCGTGTTCGTGACGATCGCGACCCCGGGCATCGTGCACCTGTTCGGCCGCACGCAGGTCGACGTGGATGATTGACGGGACGCAGCTCCCGTAGGGCGGGTAAAGGCGCGTTAGCGCTTTGCCCACCCTAGTACCCGGAATCAGAGCTGAGTGATACGGCGGCCTTTGAAACGGCGTTGACGGACCTTTTTCTTGGTCCAGACGAAGGGCTCGGCTCTGTCGTTGTATGCGTTGACG